>RHAS01000157.1 GCA_010028615.1 Actinomycetota bacterium | reverse complement strand
GGCGGTTGATCCACAACTTGAATTCCAGATTGACATGGACCTCCGGCCTGAAGGTAAAAATGGTCCGGTTGCTAGATCGCTGGAATCTTATCGAGCTTATTACTCAAGATGGTCAGACATTTGGGAAAACCAGGCCTTACTCAGGGCTCGAATATTTTATGGTTCAGCTGCGCTAAAGGATGCTTTCGCGGAGATAGTGGACGCTTACCGCTATCCTGAGCAAATCGAGCAAGCAAGCATTATCGAAATTCGTCGTATCAAAGCCAGAATGGAGACCGAACGGCTTCCTCAAGGAGCAGATTTCAATCGGCACCTGAAACTAGGAAGAGGCTCACTGAGTGATATCGAATGGGTCATTCAATTGTTTCAGCTAAAGCACGGTAAACAGATACCAGCGATTCGAACTCCAAAAACGCTTGAAGCATTAGATGCCCTAGTTGAGCACAAACTAGTAGAGCTGCACGATGCAAGGGTCCTTAGGGAGGCCTGGATCTTCTGCTCTAGAATCCGATCCGCAAGCGTACTCTGGTCTAACCGACGCAGTGATGTTTTGCCTACCGATAGACACCAGCTTGAAGGTATCGCTCGAATCCTGGAGTATCCACGAGGTTCGGCAACTGTTCTCGAAGAAGAGTATCTAGCACGTACCAGAAGAGCGCGTCTAGTCTTTGAAAAGCTATTCTTCGCTTAAAGACCAAGTGGGCCACCATAAGGCGGCCCACAGAGTCTTTTGTTGCATTACACGCCGTAGTAGAGCTCGAACTCGTAAGGGTGTGGTCTCTGAGCGAAAGGCTTGATTTCGCGCTCACGCTTATAGTCAATCCAAGTCTCGATCAGGTCCTTGGTAAAGACATCCCCAGCCAAGAGGTAATCGTGGTCAGCTTCTAGAGCCTTTAGCACTTCTTCAAGAGATCCAGGCACCTGAGGAATGTTCTTAGCTTCCTCTGCTGGCAGTTCGTAGAGGTCCTTGTCGACCGGTGCGTGTGGCTCGATTCTGTTCTTAATTCCATCAAGTCCAGCCATCAGCATCGCCGCGAAGGCTAGGTATGGGTTTCCCGATGCATCAGGTGCTCGGAATTCAATACGCTTTGCCTTCGGATTGGTTCCAGTCATCGGAATACGAATAGCAGCTGAGCGGTTACCAGCTGAGTAAACCAGGTTCACTGGAGCTTCAAAGCCAGGAACTAGTCTGTGGTAGCTGTTAACAGTTGGGTTAGTGAAAGCTAGCAGGCTTGGAGCGTGCTTAAGGATTCCACCGATGTACCAACGAGCGATGTCTGAAAGTCCGCCGTAACCGTTCTCGTCATAAAACAGGGGCTTTCCGTCTTTCCAAAGCGATTGGTGAACGTGCATACCAGAACCGTTGTCACCGAAAAGCGGCTTCGGCATAAATGTAGCGGTCTTGTTGTAGTTGTATGAGGTGTTTTTGACGATGTATTTGAACTTTAGAACATCGTCAGCGGCATTTAGAAGAGTGTCAAATCTGTAGTTAATCTCACACTGACCAGCTGTTCCAACTTCGTGGTGGCTTCTTTCGACTTTGAGACCAGCCTTCTCTAAGTTCAGAACAATCTCATCGCGAATATCCGCAAGATGATCAACAGGGGAAACCGGGAAGTAGCCACCCTTGAATGGTGTCTTGTTACCAAGGTTTCTACCGCCATCTGATTCTGTTTCGCGGCTTGAGTTCCAAGCACCCTCAATTGAATCTACAAAGTGGTAAGCGGTGTTTGACTTCGTCTCGTAGCGAACCTCATCAAAAATGAAGAACTCTGCTTCAGGCGCGAAGAATGCTGTATCGGCGATGCCGGTTGAGGCTAGATAAGCCTCGGCTTTCTTGGCAACCTGTCTAGGGTCGCGTCCGTAGATCTCTCCGTTGCGTGGGTTATAAATGTCGAAGTTAATAACCAATGTCTTTTCGACTCGGAAAGTATCTAGGTATGCGGTAGTCACGTCTGGGATAAGTTGCATATCTGATTCGTGAATCGACGCAAATCCGCGGATTGAGGACGCATCAAAAAGCTGACCGTTGACGAAGAAGTCTTCGTCGATCATGCTGACGGGAAGATTGAAGTGCTGCTGCACACCAGGAAGATCGGTAAATCTAACATCTAGGAACTTGACGTCCTCGTCCTTGATGAACTTGATTACCTCTGAAGCTGATTTAAACATAGGTTTCCTTCAATATTTAGGGGTTTAAACGTGCCGTTACGTTCAAGATAACCCTATAGCCGAGATGGTCAGGCGCTGCGGCTGGAATGTTTCGGGAATGTAAAAAGTTTTGAGGTTACCGCATCTTGCGAGACGGTCTTACCTTCATTGGGTCAATTCCCTTAGGGATAGGCATCTTGAAGCGGGTGTCAATGGCGCTAAGCCTGTTTTGGACCGCCCTGATTTCGTTTCGATTTAGAGTGCGCTTTAGTTTTTTCACCGCTGACTCAAGCTTTTTCAGCGGTACGCCATCACCGTTGGCTGAACAGTAAATCATGTGAACAGAAACACCCTGGACCACGCGCTGAATCTTCCTGCGCTCTTCCTCCATCAATGACTGAGTAGAGGCTCGTCCACCGTCTCCTAGCAACACCACACCAGCTGGTCCAACGATCCTAAAGACGGTGTCTTTTGTTTTTGCATTGTGGTGTTCATTTGCATTCTCGCAATTAACATACACGAACGGTAATTTATCTACCGGTCCGGTGAATGTTCTAGGAACTGTAGCTCCGACAGGCTATAACTGGAGTGAAGTTCAAACAGGAAAT
>RHAS01000156.1 GCA_010028615.1 Actinomycetota bacterium | reverse complement strand
CCAGAGCTTGTTGGCGAAGTTCTTGAGCTAATTAGAGATTTGAAAGCAGGCGGAACCTCTATATTGATGGCTACCCACGAGTTATCTTTCGCTCGAGATGTTGCCGACTGGGTGGTATTTCTCGATGGCGGCGTGATTATTGAAGAAGGTCCTGCCGATCAGTTCTTTGGCAACCCACAACAGGCTAGAACCAAGGAGTTTCTAACAAGGCTACGTAAGCGCTCGGGGGAGATTTAGTAGGCTAGAACTACTACCAACGACGGTAGAAAAATAAGTTAATTTGGGTTGTGAAAATTATGCGCATATTGTTGATAGGCGCGGGTGGCGTTGGAGACGCCGTAGCAAAAATAGCCGCAAAACGCGGATTTTACGAACACATTGTTGTTAGCGATTATGACCAGAGCAGAGCTGATAAGACTATTGCCTGGATTGAAAACAAATACGGTTCAGAGGTAGCGGCTAAGTTCTCATCGGCCAAAATCGATGCCTCAAACGCAGCTAACATTGCTGCACTAATCACCGATAGCCGGGTTGATTATGTAATCAACGCGGTAGAGCCAAAGTTTGTTCCGACCATATTTGCCGCTTGCTACACAGCTGGAGCTAACTATCTGGATATGGCACTTAGTCTTTCCGAAGCGCATGAGCATGATCCATTTCACAAAACCGGTATCAAATTAGGCGATGCTCAGTATGCACTAAATGACCAGTGGCAGAGAGCTGGAAAGCTAGCGCTGGTTGGTATTGGTGTTGAACCAGGACTTAGTAACATCTTTGCCAAGTATGCAGCCGATCAACTATTTAGTGAGATAGATGAAGTTTCGGTCAAAGATGGTGGAAATCTAGAGGTTCGTAACGAGCAGGGTGAAGTTATCTTTGCCCCATCGTTTTCTATCTGGACAACTATTGAAGAATGCCTAAATCCACCAACGATCTATGAAAAGCGTAAAGGCTGGTTCACAACTCAGCCGTTCAGTGAGCCTGAAATCTTTGAATTCCCAGAAGGTATCGGTGCGGTTGAGTGTGTGAATGTTGAACACGAAGAAATCACCATGCTGCCTAGAACTATGAATGTTGGTCGCGTTACCTTCAAATACGGACTGGGCACCGATTTCATCAACGTGCTAAAAACCCTGCACCGACTAGGTCTTGATGCCACCAGACCAGTCAGAGTTAGATCGGCTCAAGGGCCAGTAGAGGTGGCCCCACGCGATGTGGTGGTCTCGGTGCTACCAGATCCAGCAACCATCGGGCCGAGAATGACAGGTAAAACCTGTGCTGGTGTTTTGGTAACCGGTAAGTCCAAGGATGGCACACCAAGAGCTACATACCTCTACCACGTTGCTGATAATGCCGAAACAATGGCTGAAATTGAGGCTCAGGCGGTAGTTGCCCAAACCGCATTCAACCCCGTCATTGCTTTGGAGCTAATTGCCGCTGGCATCTGGCAAGGCGTTGGTGTTATGGGTCCTGAGGAGTTTGATCCAAAGCCGTTTTTGGATCTGATGAGTTCTTCTACCGGCTATCAGGAAAAATGGGTCGCTCAGGAAAGACTTGCTGCTAGCCCGCTTAGACATCCGTAGCCAGAACCAACTACAGGCTATGCGACAATGGTTTCCAAGTCACTAACTACTTGGATGGGTATGCAGAGCAAAGACTACGATGTCATCATTATCGGTTCCGGCTTCGGCGGATCGGTAGCCGCTCTACGCCTGACCGAAAAGAACTACAAAGTTCTGGTTATTGAAGCAGGTCGAAGATTTGCCGATAACGAATTTGCTAAAAATTCTTGGCAACTAAAAAAGTTCCTGTTTTTTCCACGACTTGGGCTCAAGGGTATTCAAAGAATTGACCTGCTTCGTAATGTCATGGTGATGAGTGGAGCTGGGGTCGGTGGTGGATCACTGGTCTATGCAAATACTCTTTATCGGCCACCAAAAAGTTTTTATAACTCCGGTACTTGGGCAAAGCTATGCGATTGGGAAAAAACACTTGAGCCTTATTTCGCTCAAGCAGAAAAAATGCTGGGTGTTGAAACAAATCCATTTCTTTCTCCAAGCGATGTCGAATTGAAGAAGGCTGCTGGCAAATTAGGATACGGTGACAGTTTCAAGATGACACCGCTAGGTATCTACTTTGGTGAATCTGGAAAAACCGTTGACGACCCATACTTCGGTGGCATTGGGCCATCACGAACCGGTTGTCTAAACTGCGGTGAGTGCATGACTGGTTGTCGTCATGGTGCTAAGAACACCTTGGTAAAAAATTATCTTTATCTCGCCGAAAAAGCCGGTGCAACAGTGATAACCGAAACTACCGTTACCGACATCATCGATAGCGAGTCTGGTTGTTGGGCTACCTATCTAGAACCAACAGCGAATCTCTTTTAGGAGTTGTTGCTAGGGGTAAGAAAATAGATTTTTCCTCTGGTTCGGCAATTACATCTTCGGTCTTTCCAGATGAGCACACCCACGTAGAGCCGGTTAGATACGGCAAGGGATCTGGCTTTATGGGGGTAATGGAATCGGTGATGGCATCAGGTCCTAAAGGGCAAACCCCTAATCTGTTTTGGCTACTAGTTGCCAGCATTAGAAATTTCTTTCGGCTACCAAGTATGTATTCATTGCGCTCCTGGCCAGAGCGAACCTTGATCCTTTTGGTAATGCAGGCTAGGGATAACTCGCTAATTACTTTCCTTAGACGAGGTGTCTTTGGAAAGAAAGTTAGTTCACGCCAGGGCCACGGTGAGAAAAATCCAGC
>RHAS01000155.1 GCA_010028615.1 Actinomycetota bacterium | reverse complement strand
GCAGTAGGACCGGCGAATTGACCCTCGAAAGCGTCAACTCCAGCGTTCTTAGCTGCAATGGTTAGCAATGTGTTCTTGGCTACGGCGTAAGTGGCGTCCGCACTGATTGAACGGCGCAGCTCTTTTAGCTGTGCCACAGTGAGTCCGCGGTACTCGGTGAGCAGAACAGCCTTAGAGGTCTGGAATAAACCAGTTAACTCTGCGACTGAGGCTTGCTTGTCCGCCATGGCGCTCCTTATATCTGTGATGCCGGTAGCCCCAAGGGTCGAAAACAAAAAAGCTCTGGCGCAAATGACCAGAGCTAGAAAAATCTAATTCAGTTCACCTGCGCAGGATGCCGCTTTATTTGCGGACCTTAGTCAACACAGGCTAAAACCATTGATAAATCAAGGGATTTGACCAGTGCCGAAACCGGCGGTCTTTGGCTACTTAGAGTTTAGCCCAGATAGGCCCTGGCCTGCAACCCCCAAGAAACTAGGCTGATTAGATGCAATATAGCCAATTGGACGAAGCCGGCCAGATCTCTGAGGTAGAAAAACTCGTACCTGGTCTACTAGCCCAATACGGCATTAGCCCCGATAAGACAGTCAACGTAAACCACGGCTTCAACAGCGCATTTAAGGTAACCAGTGGTGAGAAATCCTATGCACTAAGAATCAACCTGGGGTCTGGTAAGTCTTCTGATGAGGTCCTCGCTGAGATGCAGTGGCTTGAAGCGCTAGATGGGGAGGTTCCAGCACCTAAACCTGTCCGAACCACTTCTGGTGAGCTTTATACCGCTGCCTATTTTGCCCCACTAGATAAAAGTTTTAACGCTGTCTTATTTGAGTGGATAGAAGGTGAAGAAGTTGGCGATGAACCAAGCAATGAGCAGTTATTTGCAATCGGTCAAGCGATGGCAAAACTCCAAGTTTTTGCTAGAGACCTCAAATTTACTGAACCTGCATTTCTGCCAAATATAAACAACTCGCTTTTGCAAGCCAAAGATCTGCTTAGACCTAATCAACCAGAACAAATTGATGATGAGCTATACGAACTATTGCTTCGAGCACTAAAAATCTCGGATGAAGTCCACGAAAGACTTAGCCAAACTACTCCGTTGTTACCAATCCATGCCGACCTCCACACCGGAAATATCATCCAAGGACCCACTGGTATCTCGGTAATTGACTTTGATGATGCCGGGATGGGCTTACCAATTCAAGATCTTTCAATCAATGCGCTTTATACCAGAGAAGATAAAGAGCGCGAAAAGTATGTAGCCGAAGGTTACGCCTCTGTCGCTGAATTACCCAAAGTATCCGAAGAAGATTTTGAAATTCTAGTTTTAGCTAGAGCGCTTTGCCTGACTAACGCAATTCTTGATATGACTTCGGCAGAAATAGTTTCATTCCTGCCAACATACATGAAGCGAACCAAAGTTCGACTTCAGCACTTTTTTGATACTGGCGAATTCTTATTGGTGCCAGTCAAATAAGTAAACCGCCTGAAAAAATCAGGCGGCTTACTTTTTGATACTTACTATTTAGCTCTAGCTGGCCTTCCAGAAGACTTACCCGCTGGGCGTCTACCTGATCTTGCACCATCTCTTGAACCGCCTCGATCTGATCTTCCAGAGTCTCTGCGGCTACCTCTTGAGTTACGATCTGATCTGCCACGACCACCATCTCTTGAACCACCTCGGCTGTCACCGAAGTCCAACAGGCTAACCGCAGGGGCAGGAGCAATCTCTCCTGCAATCTCAGCAACGATTGGGCTATCTGGTCGAACGTCATTGAAAATAGCGTTGCGTTCAGCTCTTCTGAGTAGTTCCTCTACCCTTCTGCGCTTAGATCTAGGGACAAGAGTAATAACCACACCGGTCTTACCGGCTCTACCAGTTCTACCAGAGCGGTGCAGATAGGTCTTGTATTCCTCAGGTGGATCGACCTGAATTACCATGGCAACATCGTCAACGTGAATACCGCGAGCAGCCACATCTGTTGCTACTAGCACTCTTACCTCACCAGAGGTAAAGCGCTGCAGGTTACGGTTTCTCTGATTTTGGTTCAAATCACCGTGCAATCTCGCTGCTGGAACACCTGCCATAGTCAAAGATTCACTGAGTCTTTCAGCAGTCATCTTGGTTCTAGTGAAGATAAGGGCCTTTCCATAGCCCTGAACTAGGCGCAGTAGTACTGCTGATCTGTCATCAGGCTCAACAAACATCACGCGGTGTGAGATGTCGCTGGTCTCTTCTGTTTCGTTAGGGACTTCATAGACGTAAGGCTTAACCATGAACTCTTTGACAAGTGCATTTACTTCAGCATCTAATGTTGCCGAGAACAGCATCTTCTGTGAGTCTCCTGTGGCTGCAGTAATTCTCTTCACCGGTTCAATAAAGCCAAGTTCACACATGTGATCTGCTTCATCAATAACAAGAGTTTCAACATCTCTAAGATCAACAATCTTTTGAGCCATGAGATCTTCTAGACGGCCAGGAGTGGCAACCAGAATATCAACGCCGCGCTGCATAGCAATTTCTTGACGACGCTGTGGCACACCACCGTATACACAGGTGGTATAAAAACCGAGCGACTTAGCTAACTGCGAAAGAGTTCTATCAATCTGATCGGCTAGCTCTCTAGTTGGCGCAAGCACTAATGCTCTCGGGCGATTTGGTTTACGCGGTTGTGAACCACCGTTTGCTAACTTAGTAACAATCGGAATCGAGAAGGCAATGGTCTTACCAGAACCTGTTTTACCTCTACCGAGCACATCGCGACCGGTAA
>RHAS01000154.1 GCA_010028615.1 Actinomycetota bacterium | reverse complement strand
ATTCTAGTCAGAAAACAGAGCTTTATATCGAAGCAAATGTGCCGCTGGATACCAAAGCAGATTGCTGGCTTTTTCTATTGCTACCGGTATGCATGCAACTTGGCGAAGACCTTGAAATTGATGGTCTGCTAACCGAGTCGGCAGTGTCTTGCTTCAACGTGGCTAAGAAAGAGCTGCTCAGGGGCCACAGCAAGATGAAAGATATCCAGCTAATAGCCAATAGACCCTTTGTTGAGGTAAAGGTAGAAAATGCCGATAAACGAGGTGTCGGGCTTTTCTATTCGGGTGGTGTGGATTCAACATATGCATCTGAAACGCTTTTTGATGTCGATACCTTAGTAAGTGTTTGGGGATTTGATATTCCGACTAAGAATCAAAAACACTGGGATCTCACGCTCGAACTACTAAATCCATATGCAAAAGACACGGGTAGGAAACTAATCCTGGTAAAGACCAACATCAGAGAACTATCCAATGGTTTGTTGGAGTGGGGTGGCGATTACCACGGCACTGCAATTGCTGGCGTAGCCAATGCGTTATCAAATCAAATAAAACATGTCTATGCTGCCGCCGGTTTTATCCGGACAGACCCAAACTGGGGCCACTCCCCAATTCTCTACAACGCATACAGCACCAATTATCAGAAGGTTCAAGAGACCGAACCGGTGCTTCGTATCGCCAAAGCAGCAGGTCTCGGCGATAACCCAAGAACAGCTTCGATTAGAGCTTGCTATCGCAACATCACTGGTTTAGCCAACTGCGGATTGTGTAAAAAATGTGTCAGGACTCGATTGGAGTTTGACTTGGTTGGAGCTAAGTATCGCCCGCTGGGTCTGGAAGTCAAACCCAAGGCAAGAGAAATCCTAAAAAACAAGTTGACCAACTGGGACATACTTTTTTATAAAGAAGCGTTTGACTGGTCTAGAGAAAATGGACTCAAGGTTAATTTCAGTGACGTTTTCATCGTCTATCTCACCAGATTCAAGAGCATTTTTCAGATTAGGTACGAGAAATTACGTGATCGTCTGGGGATTCCAAGGAGAAAACCTAAAAAGAAGAAAAGGGTCAAGAAGTAATTGACCGAAAGGCTCCTAAAGAATCACTTCTTCGGGGTATTTGACTTCTTTGTTGCATAGGCGAAGATGGCCAATCCAGTAACAAGCGCACCAGCACCTAGACCGTAGGAAACTACATCTGCTGCCCTATCGACGTCAACAAATACACCGACAAAGATAACTGCGATGATGGCCACCACAACACCGATAAGTTTCGATTTGAGATCGTCTAGGTCGTTTACCTGAAGCCAGGCTGGAACTTCTAGATCAGTGTCGACGAATAACTCATACAAGCCGTATCCGATAACCAGGAGCACTGTGCCAAGAAGGATCGCATCGACAGCTGTGAGGACTTCAACGATTGTGACCTTGAGATAGGTCTTTCCGGTGACACTGTCTATAACACCATTAATCATGGCAATTGAACCCTGAGCCATCAAAAGCAATGCACCGATTATTGATGCAACAGCTGGGACAAAGACCACATAACGTGTTAGGCCAAGAATTTTCCTCATAAACCTAATTCTAGGTAGGAATAGTGATTTAGCAGCACTCAATCAAGCGCCCTCGGTAGGAATCGAACCTACGACCAAGAGATTAGAAGGCTCTTGCTCTATCCACTGAGCTACGAGGGCTGGTATCGCTTTTTGTCAACGAAGATACCCGTAAATTCTATCAACTGAGCACCTTGACTTGATTGAGAACTTCCCAAAAGCAATGTGCCCCAGATAACTCTGGGGCACATTGAACTAAGTGAGATTAGCTTCTCTTGGATCTTCTGATGGCTATGCCACCCAGAGCGATAAGCATCAATGATAGAGCGGCACCGAACCAAAGTGCGTTGTCATCTAGACCGGTATTGGCCAGCTGCTCTTCTTCGCCGGTGTCAGTTGTTTCTTCTTCATCAACAACAGGTTCTGCTTCCTGACTAGTCAAACCCCAAACTTCGTGGTTGTTGTTTAGACCACCGGTGCCAGAGCTGAAGCCAACTTTAACATTGTCGACGCTGTTGAATGCTTCAGGCAAAGCAACCTGAATAATCTGCTGGTCCTGATAGTAAAGGGTAACCTTAGGGTCAGTCTTGGTAGCTGCATCAATTACGACGCGTACTTTTCTGTCAGCTTCTTGTCGTGAAGCGTAGGAGTTGATTAGTGGATCGTTACCATTGTTGGTCAAAATGTAGCTGTCGGCTAGTAGACAGTATCCAACTAGGCCGTTACCAGGGCCTCTAAGTGTAACTGCGTTTTTGTTACCAGTTCCAGACGTACCCGAGTAAGTTGAGTCGCAGCCTGATCCGCCAGTATTTCCAAAGCTACCGTAGGCGTCCAAACCAATTCCTAGAAGTGCACCAGGTAGACCTTCAGTAGGGTCTGACGGCGAGTAACCCATTCCACCACCGGTGGCACCAGGAATGTTAGAGGTGTTGGCCGCATCTTTTACAAAGAACACAATTCCATCTGCACCATTTCCGCCCCACTGAGCCTGGTGGAAGGTAATGTCAATTCCCCTGCTGGTTGGAATTGCCGTGTCGTAGAGAACGAAACCGCTCTGATCATTTGAAGCCTCCGTTAGACGCAGTGCGTTTTCTGGGGTGTCCCCAGCGTTAGTCACAACGTTAGGAGTGAAGTTTCTGCCTGACACAACCCACGAACTGTTTAGAGGCCCTGGAGTGTCCAACGGCTCTTCAATAGAGAATGATGCTGCAGATGCAGGTATAGCTAATAGCCCAACTGTGACTATCACAGAGGCTACTGAAATTCTTTTG
>RHAS01000153.1 GCA_010028615.1 Actinomycetota bacterium | reverse complement strand
TCCCATTCTTAGCGTCACCGCTCAGCAGTCTCGCTTGAATACCAAAGCCACACCATTCGGTGATCCACCCTGGCGCTCCACCAATCGAAGCCCAAGAGGAATCTACTCCAGAATCATCCGATACATTCCAGCTGAAGGTTGCGACACTACCTGCTTTATATTCGCGAACCACAGCTGTGGTCATTCCAATTTCAGGTTGCTGAGTATCAAATCTGCACGAGTCATAGTGAACATCGCTTTTATCTTTACTGCAGTTATCGTTACCGAATCCAGATCTAATAGTGTCGCGACTTGCCCCACCGTCGATTAGGTCATCCCCAGCACTGCCTGTAATTGAATCAGTTCCGGTTTCTCCCTTTATTACATCTTCTCCGTTACCACCGTTTAAGTTATCGTTACCCTGATTGCCTTCAATCCAGTCAGAATCAATGCCACCGTCAGCAAAGTCATTGCCTAGATCACCAAAGAGTCTGTCCTGACCTGAATCTCCAATTAATCTGTCATTTCCAATCTCGCCAAAGAGTTGGTCATTGCCTTGCTGACCATACAAAGTGTCATTGCCTGCTCCGCCATAAATAGTGTCGTTCCCACCAAGGCCAGAGATGATATCGTTTCCGCCAAGCCCGCAGATGACATCGTTACCACTTGTGCCATTGATGCGATCCGACTTGGCAGTGCCATTGATTGTGCAGGGGGCTTGTTCAGCAAATGCAACCGAGGCGGGGACAATTGGCAGAATCAGCATGGCTCCAGCTATGAGCAACGAAGAAGTTTTCTTCACGGTGTAATTCCCTTCGGCAAGATACCTTCCAAGCCTAGAGCTGCATTACGAACCAAAAGGCACCCGAAATCCCGTTCTAAGGTAATTTGGAGATTCGTGAAAGCGATTTCTTAGACTTGTCGCAGCCTGGCTTCAACCTTGGCTTTTACTGCCTCAAAACGAGGCTTTAACAGCACGTATTCCTTCTTCCAAGGCTTAGCAGGCCCTGCCCAGTGAATGATCTTAGGGCTGTCATTGAAGTCCTGCGATGGAACGTGGTTCCATTCTGGGTTTATCTCTAACACCCTGTCTTTGGAATAGATGTTGAATACATCTTGGTCATTCATCCGGCACTGCTCAACAAGATATAGATGTTCCTTGGTGAAGTTCTCTGCTCTCATCAACTTCAAGTTCAGGCTCAGAATTCCAGCATTAAAAGTTCTTGCAGTTAGATCTGCCTGATCGTGCAACCTTCTTCTAACATCCCAAGCTTTTTCTGGCGCAAACTGCAGGGTTGCTCGAGTAATTGGTTTGATCATGCTCGCCCATGACTTTAGTTTGGTTCGCTTGCCTGCAAATACGTTGCTACCAAGATCCAAGTCATAAAGGTAACCGACATCACCTTGAATCAGAATGTCGATATCGAGGTATACGACCTTATCCAGATCTTTTAGTAGTTCTGGTAGGAACAGTCGATCCATGGTCGATACCGAAATATGAGCAAGAAGTGCGATGGCGTCACCGTAGTCGACTTCGTCAAAAGCGTAGAAGCTGAAATTTATCTCAGGGAATAATTTACCCATCCGATCCTGGAACGCTTTACCCAGACCTCTGGTTAGCACATGCGCGTTTATTTCGCGACTGGTGTTATCAACTAGAGACTGTATTACTACAGGGAACATTTCTTCAAGGTTTTGATCTAGGGCAGGAGCCACATCAACTGCGCTGGCACCTCTAGGGTTTGCACCAACGGTAACCTTTGACTTTTCTAGGATGCTTACTGCCGCCGGAACGTTAATCTTAGACTCAGTTGACTTGGTGTAGGTGGTGCAGTACTTTTCTGCAAACTCTACTTCTGGCTGACAAATCTCTGCCCAGAGCTTTCTTACCTCAGCTTCGCTCTTACCTTCGAGTATTGCTCTTAGGGTAATTTCAAGTTTGTCTTCAATCCCGTTACGGATTTTGTTGAAGGCTGCCTCATCTAGGTTGATTAGTCCCTCGAATCTAACGTCAGCGAGGTTCTTTGGGTGGAAATCGACCTTAAGCCCCATAGACCTAGCTGGTAGGTAGCAGTGAAGCCTAGAGGTCGTCACAGCCTTGTAATCAGCGTATTCGGCAAGCATTTGCCTAGCGTCCTCGATACCTTCAACTAGGTCGAAGTCTCTTACCTGCTCGCCGACCTGGATGAACTTATCAGCCTGCCAGCCACCGTAAACCGTCTTGTCGAACTTGCCTTCAACCCAGGCAACTTTGTTGGCTGAGGTTCCGGTAGCGGAAGGCAGTACCTGTCCAACCGTGGTGGTAACACATCCGGAGAAGAATGCCTTAATCCCGAAATCGCGAAGGCGATAAAGAGTAGTCCAGTCTCTACAACCAATTGGCTCAATACGCTTTAGTTCTTTGACAACGTCATCGGTAAGAACATCTGGATCTTGGATATGAAAAGAAACCATAAGCGGTTTGACATTTTGTGGGTATGGAAAATCAACCGGCCCCTTGAAGTTTCTGTGCATGAACCAGCCGTTACTAATTAGCCAAGTATTTTCTGGATACTCACGTCCGCTGGAAAAATCACGGTCAATAGCAATTGGTTGCACTTTAACTTCTGGACCTGAAATTCTACGTTCTGGTTTGATTTCGGATTTCAGATTGTTTAGGTATTTTGAAAGCTTGCTGTCTCCGACATACTCGACATTCTGGAATCGAAGCAGGTTAGATAGGGCGGCGAGGGTTTGGACATAATCACCGCGGTTTCTTGAAGTTCTGGATTTGTCCAAAAGTTTGTAGTCCATTACTGCAATATTTATAGTTCCTGGAATGGACTTGGCATCTGGCTCTGCGTGATTTAGGTGTCTGTTGAACCAGTTGACTAAG
>RHAS01000152.1 GCA_010028615.1 Actinomycetota bacterium | reverse complement strand
AACAGCAGGTATTGCACTCGCTGGTCTACGCCTACAACGACCGTCGTGAAAAGAAGGGTCAATTCCGTAGACTCTGGATTCAGCGAATCAATGCTGCGTCTCGCGCTAACGGTCTTACCTACAACCGTCTGATCCAAGGTCTAAACCTTGCCGGCGTTGCAGTAGACCGTCGTATCTTGGCTGACCTAGCAGTGAACGAACCAAAAGCTTTTGCATCTTTGGTTGCCACCGCAAAGGCTGCACTTCCAGCAAACACTTCAGCACCGAAGGTTAAGTAATTTAGGTGCTAAACGATCCCAAAGCCGCAAAGGTTAGAGGGGTTGCCAAGTTAGTGAAGAAAGAAGCCCGGCAAGAAACCGGGCTCTTTCTGCTTGAAGGACCGCAAGGTCTCAAAGAGGCGCTCGATCGACCAAAGTTAATCCTCGAAGTTTTTGCTACCGAGGAGGCTTTGTCTCGCCACGGGGATTTGTTTGAACGCTTAAGAGGTTTGCGGATCGATGTTCAAATGGTTTCCGACCAAGTTCTGCAGGCCCTATCCGATACCAGCACCCCGCAAGGTGTGGTGGCAGTTTGCCAGCAGTTTGATGTCGGCTTGCAGGAAATTCTTGATACTAAACCTCGATTGATTGCTTTGCTCTCACAGATTAGAGATCCCGGCAATGCCGGTACAGTCCTCCGTGCAGCAGATGCCGCTGGGGCAGATGCGGTGCTATTCACAAACGGAAGCGTTGATATCTATAACCCGAAAGTGGTTCGTTCGACAACCGGTTCTTTGTTTCATCTGCCGTTTGCGGTTGATCTTGACTTAGCCGAAACGATTCAGAAGCTAAAAGATGCCGGGCACAAAATATTGGCCGCCGACGCTTCGGGGCAATCACTTACCGAACTAATCAACTCGGGCGAATTAGCTAAAGACACAACTTGGGTATTTGGCAATGAAGCGTGGGGCTTTTCGGAGGCTGAATTGGCAATGGCAGACCGGAGCGTCGCCGTACCGATTTATGGTGCAGCAGAATCGTTGAATTTGGCAACTGCGGCCAGCGTTTGTCTTTATGTAACTGCCTTCGAGCAGAACAAGGCAGATTAGCGCCAGAAAGATATACTTGAACCAAATGTCAGACAAAAATGCGATTTCGGCAGCTACCGTAAAAGCGTTAGTTTCTGATGCCCTGAAACTTATCGAAGAAACTCAAGACCTAGCCAGCCTAAAGGCGGCAAAGGCCAGCACGATTGGTGAAAATTCCGAATTTGCCAAGCTAAGTTCTTCACTTGGAAAATTAGCCCCAGAACAAAAAGCTGAGGCGGGCAAACTTATTACCCAGGCTCGGGTGACCTTGAATGAGGCCTTCGGCAATAAAGAGGCACTTTTTTATGCTGCTGAGCAGGCGGCGCGTCTTGAGGCGGAAGCTGTTGACGTTACAGCGATCGGCAGAACATTACCTAAAGGTGCCAGACATCCACTTTCATTGCTTCAGGAGGAAATCTCCGATGTATTTGTCGGTATGGGTTGGGAAATCGCTGAGGGGCCTGAACTTGAGAGCGAATGGTTCAATTTTGATGCTTTGAACTTTGACGCGGATCACCCTGCCAGAGCCATGCAGGACACTTTTTTCATCGAACCACTGAGCCAACATTTGGTTCTTAGGACACACACCTCACCGGTGCAGGTTAGATCTCTACTTGATCGAGACTTACCTGTTTATGTTTTGTGTCCAGGCAAAGTTTTCCGAACCGATGAGTTAGACGCAACACACACCCCGGTCTTTCATCAGGTAGAAGGTTTAGCTGTTGATAAAGGCTTAACTATGGCCGATCTCAAAGGTACGCTTGAACACTTTGCGCGCATTATGTTTGGCCCAGATGCCAAGATTCGTTTACGTCCGTCATTTTTCCCATTCACTGAACCTTCCGCTGAGTTAGACGTTTGGCATCCTGGAGCAAAAGGTGGTGCTCGTTGGGTCGAATGGGGTGGCTGTGGCATGGTCCACCCGAACGTGCTTAGATCCGCTGGAGTTGACCCTGAAATTTACTCTGGTTTTGCATTCGGCATGGGTATCGAACGAACACTTATGTTCCGAAACGATGTCAAAGACATGCGCGACATGGTTGAGGCAGACATTCGATTCTCGCAGCAGTTCGGTGGTGTCATCTGATGCGTATTCCACTTTCCTGGCTAGGTGAGTATGTGAGCTTGCCTGCAAATGCGACTGCTGAATCGGTAATGGCTGAATTGGTCAAAGTTGGTTTAGAGGAAGAAGGATCGCATAGTTTTGATATCCAGGGCCCTGTTGTCGTCGGTGAAGTTCTGGAGTTTGTTGAGGAACCACAATCCAATGGCAAGACCATCCGCTGGTGCCAGATAAGAGTTGCGGCCGACGGAGAAAAAGCGGCTGATGGTGGGCAGGCAATTCGAGGAATAGTTTGTGGAGCACACAACTTCTTTGTCGGGGACAAAGTAGTTGTCACTCTGCCAGGGGCAGTCTTGCCTAATGATTTCAAGATCGCTGCCCGTAGTACCTATGGTCACACTTCTGACGGAATGATTGCTTCTGCCAGAGAGCTTGGACTAAGCGATGACCACGAGGGTATCTTGCGTTTATCGACACTTGGTATTGATGTTCCTGTCGGCACCGACGCCTTAGAGCTTCTAAAACTCAACGATTCAGCAGCTGAGGTAAACGTCACACCGGACCGAGGCTACTGTTTCTCAATAAGGGGTGTTGCTCGAGAGTATTCGCATGCAACCGGAGCTAGCTTTACAGATCCAATTACTAATATCGTTCCAGTAAAACCAGAAGGTTTCGCACTCGACATTGCAGATGCTGCACCGATTAGAGGTAAGCCGGGAGCAAGTAAAT
>RHAS01000151.1 GCA_010028615.1 Actinomycetota bacterium | reverse complement strand
ATCACTACCAGTGGCGTAGTTAGTCGCTTTGCCACAGTAGGAGAGAACCCAGCGGCCATGGCCTTTGATGCTGCAGGCAACCTATTTGTAGCTAACTCAGATGACGGAACCATAAGCAAGGTAACCCCGCAGGGAGTCGCTACCGTTTTTGCAACTGTTGGTGATCGCCCGACTTCACTGGTATTTGATAATTCGGGAAACCTCTACAGCGCAGACTCACTTGCAGGATACATTTCAAAGATCACACCAACGGGTGAAGTATCAATATTTGCCGCCCTGGCCAGCAACCCCGTTGCTTTGGTTATTGACGCCTCAGGTAATCTATACAGTGCTAACGGTAGGGATAGCACAGTTGCCAAGATTACCTCCACCGGTGAGATAAGTATCCTGGCGCGACTACCGATAGCTGCCAGCAGGATGGTCTCAGATATTTTTGGAATTCTTTATGTTTTCAGCACGGTAGAAACATCCATATACAAAATCACACCTAGTGGTCAGCTAAGCGTGTTTATGACCTTGGCTGATTCAGTTACGGACCTGGTAATAGATAGCAAGAACAATTTCTATTTAGCTAATAGCACTAACGGAACAGTTTCAAAAATTACTGCAGCTGGTACTCTGAGCACGATTGCGGTATTTGAGGACTCTATAGTTCGGATAGCAACTGATTCCAATGGCTCTCTCTACACAAGCTTCTCGGAAGACAAGGTAGTAAAGAGCTCACTTGGAAAGACAGCATCTGTACCTAGGTCTCCAACAGTCTCACAAGTTACCTCTTCATCGCTTACTCTTAGTTGGCAAGCACCTGAAACTGATGGCGGTTCAGCACTTACCGATTATTTGGTTGAGAGATCAATCAATGATGGTGCCTGGAGCGCGCTGTCAAAACAGACAAGCACTGCAACAAACCTGCAGGTTACTGGTTTGGAACCCTCAACGAACTATCGTTTCCGAATCGCTGCGGTAAACGGTCCTGGTTTAAGCAATTACTCAACCGTGGTTTCAGCCACAACTTCAGAACAAGCCCTATCCAGCCCTAGAAACCTAGCCGCTTCTCAAATAACGGCAACAACAATGCTTCTTTCTTGGCAAGCACCACTCACTACTGGCGGGCAGCCCATCGGCAACTACCTAGTGGAGTACTCTGCTGATTCAGGGTCAACTTGGCTAACTTATCCAAAGCCAGTTTCACCTCAGACAAGCCTCAACCTAAGTGATCTTCAACCCGGCAAAACCTACATCCTTCGTGTATCGGCTATTACCGCCTCCGCCACGAGTTCGCCATCGGCTAGCCTCAATGCCACAACGCTGGCTTCAGTGCCTAGCCGCCCACGGTCAATCACATTCAGTGCTGTTACGAAGACATCGCTCTCTGTGAACTGGTTAGCCCCACTCACAAACAACGGATCAGAAATCACTAATTATCAAGTCGAGATGAGTTCAAACAGCGGCTCAACTTGGACAAAATTAGATAGAGCTGTTTCGACAAACACATCGACTTTAGTTTCCGGTCTAATTGCAGGATTGACCTACCAGTTCAGAGTTTTTGCAATCAACTCTGTTGGAATCAGTGAATCGTCAGAGACAAAGTCAATTACCACTGCCCAAGCCAGTATTCCATCAGCACCTGCCAACCTAACTTTTACCAACATAAGAGCTAATTCCATTTCTGTATCTTGGACAGCTGTAATTTCTAGTCCGAGAGTAACGAATTATGTTGTTGAGATTTCTAGAGATGGCTCTAATTGGAATGTAGTTCCGAAGAAGACATCAACTATTACCTCTTTAGCCATCGGCAATTTGTTGCCTGGCACTAATTACAAACTTCGTGTGGCTTCTGCAAATCCTGAAGGCCAAAGTACTTTCAGAGAGGGCTCAGTAACAACCCTCGCTACCTTGCCAACAGCGCCGGCTAAGCCAACCGCCACTGAGATAACAAGTAATTCTCTAGTCCTTTCATGGACTGCTCCAAATAACGGAGGGGCTGAGATAACTAACTACCTGGTCGAAATCAGTGGTGGTGGATCTACTTGGGCAGCAATAAACAAACCCGTAAGCAATGCAACTTCTCTAGAAATAACTGGTTTGAAAGTAGCGACTAAATACTCTTACAGGGTGAAGGCTGTGAATGCTGTTGGGGTTTCTAAAGTCAGCCCTGTTCTAACAATTACCACTTTGGCTACTGTGCCTGAATCGCCAGTAAACCTGGCTGTAAAGTACACGGCAACTTCTATTGCTGTTATTTCATGGAAGGCACAAGACAATGGCGGCTCGAGAACAACCGATTACAAAGTTGAGTACTCGACCGATGCGGGGCTAACATGGTCAGTTGCTGTCAAAAACGTCTCTTCCTCGACGAATCTGACTCTCAGGTGGCTATATCCAAAAACAAATTACTTGTTCAGGGTGTCAGCGCAAAACACCATCGGGATAGGCCCAAGTAGCCCAACTCTAGCCGTCAAACTGCCCTGAACTTTCACCCCAGGTCTTGAAGGGGAAAACCCTAATTAAAGCTTTAGGGAGGCCTCGCTAAACAAGGAAAACAAACTCGTGCCTAACTAAATGGCACATAGAGTTCAGGACTTCCGGAATATGGATTGAATACTTCCTTCACGGTTTTCAATATCCAAACTTCTCGACGAAGAATAACCTCCTCATCCCAACTCTCTATCACTGCGAGATCTTTTGTGATGTCGAAATCAGCATTATTGTAGGCAGCCCTCTTACTCTGCTCTCGTGCGTTTGGCCAAGTTGGATCTACCCAAGGTTTCTGTTTGATTCCTGAGTTCTGTCCTCTGTTTAAGAGTGCTAGATTTCCAATGTTCTGCACGAGTCCTTTGTATTCGCGCTCCTGGCTTGCACTTAGAGACAAAGCTAGCAACCACTCGGGTGTG
>RHAS01000016.1 GCA_010028615.1 Actinomycetota bacterium | reverse complement strand
CACTGACGAGACCGCAGAACTAACCCTGATCGTTGGCAAAGCACCTGTATTTACCAGCGACGACTCAGTACTTCAATCAGTAAACCGTGTTACTAGCCCTATTCGCGTGGGATCGACACTTCCTAACTTTGTCTTCACCACCTCAGCCTTCCCAGCAGCTACCTACGAGCTCAGGACTGACAGTGCGACAATCCCGACCTGTACTGTATTTGCCACTACCTGTGCCAGTTCTTTTGAAACTCTAGGCCTACCTGAGGGGCTTACCTTCAACCCAACCACAGCAACACTTAGCGGAACTCCGACCAAAACCGGTGCATTCGTATTTGCTATCAAGGCCACCAACGCAAATGGTTCTGCGTTTGATTACATTCACATGTCAATCGCGGCCAAGGCTCCGGTAGCCTTCAACCTATCTTCAGACAAGAATGCTGTAACCATTGTCCAAAACACAACTGTGACCGCAACAGTCACCGCTTCGGGTGGTTCAGGAAACGGGGCATATAGTTTTAGCGTCGATGCAGCTTCTACCTCAATTTGTTCGGTAGCGCAGGCAACTGCAAACACTGCAACCATGACAGTGATTGCAGCAGGTAACTGTGTAATTAACGGCGTGAAAGCTGCCGATGCTGGCTTTGCTGCATCAAGAGCGTCCATCACTATCCCAGTCAACAAAGCTCCACAGACTGCTGCACTAACAGTAACTACAGATCTCGCCACATTCATTTATGGTGCCGCAAGCAGCTGGGTCAGAGGATCTGGTGGAAACGGCAGTGGAGGATTTACTTGGGCAATTGACCCAAGTTCCGCAAGCAACTGTTCCGTGGGTCAACTAAGCGGCAATGCCATGTACTTGAGTAACCCAAGCGCTGGAAATTGTTGGTTAGTAGTTACCAAAGCTGGAGATGCTTTCTTCCAACCGCAAACAACCAAGTTCCTAATCCCGGTAGAAAAGGCACAGATTACCGGTCTCTACATCGGTCAACCATCAACCGTGAACTGGAATGGAACTAACCCACCGAGCGTAACTCTAAACACAGGTGGTGGACAAGGAACAGGTGCTGTTAGCTACAACCTTGATCCGACGAGCGCTGATACATGTTCACTAAATGGCAACGTTCTAACGGCTAAGAGCGCAGGAACCTGTATGGTAACTTCAACAAAAGCTGGTGATTCAAACTACAAGTCGATGACTTCGCCAGCGATTACTTGGACCATCAACCAGATCAACCAGCCAGCGATAAGCACAACAGGTGCTACTACAGCTGGTACTAACATCGCTTACAACTCACAGGTGCCTTACGCCGCTAACCCAGACGTTTTGGCAGTACTGACTACCACCGGAGGAGCAGGAACTGGAAGCTACGCATACAGTGCAGCTGGAGCGAGCAACTGTGTTGTTGCTGGTGCTGGAGCTACCGCCTATGTGACTGCCTCACCAAGTGGCAGTGGGGTCGGTTGGTGCACGATCACCATCACTAAAAATGCAGACTCCAACTACAATTCGCAAAGCACGACTTTCCAATTCAACATTGTTGCTGGTCCACAGACTGCGCTGGTTGCTACACCGGCAAACAGCAGCCTGAACTTCATTCCTTCAACCCTGACTCTGCCCGCCACAGGAGCCAAAACCCGTCTAACCGTAACCGGAGGTTTGGGCACCGGAGCAGTCAGCTATGCGGTTGCTTCAGGCAGTAGCACAGTTTGTTCTGTCGACGAGACCGGAATGGTACTGAGCAAAACTGCTGGAACCTGTGTGGTCAACGTAACCAAGGCAGCTGACAGCAATTATCAGGTGCAGACCACCTCTGCTACCGTAGTGTTCAACAAGTTGGCACAGGATGAACTTGTCGCCGTTCCGGCAAATGCCAGTGAACCATTTGTCTGGTCACCAAAAGCAACCAACCAGATTAGTCTCACTGGAGGCAGTGGAACTGGAGCAATCAGTTACTCAGTTAGTGCCACTAGCGTTGGGGTCTGTTCAGTTAACTCAGCCGGACTTATAACCTCAATTACCGCCGGAAACTGTGTTGTCAATGTGACTAAGGCAGCTGACACGAACTACAACGTTGCCACCGACCAGGTCCAAGTAGTTTTCACAAAGATTGACCCAGCTGCGATTTCGCTCAGTTCTTCACCAGCACTGATTGTCTACACAACCGCAGCAAACAAAAACAAGGCTTGGGTCACTGTCACCGGAGGAGCTTCATCCTCAGGTGCCTTTACCTTCTATGTCGACCCGATGACCGAAGAGTATTGCTCGATTACCGCAATCCAAGCAACCCAGGTTCAAATTGCTGGTAACCAAGCTGGTCTATGTCTGATCATCGTGGTTCAGGCTGCGGATGTTAACTACAACGAGCAGAGAGCGTATCTTGGTGTGAACATAACCAAGATGGTGCAAACAATTTCTGCAACATCATCGGCAAGCAACTCCGTCCCGTTCAAGGTTGCACCTGATGTTTCTACAACCATCAACGTTACAGGCCAAGCAGGAACTGGAATTACCCGCTATGTTGTTGACCCCGCAAATAACACCAGCAACTGTTCCGTAGATCAAGCTACAGGAAACGTAACTTCCACCACTATCGGTTCATGTCGAATCACTGTATCCAGAGATGGCGATAGTAACGTGGCAGATTCCAACTCGGTGGTGCTAAACCTGACTATCAACAAGATCAACCAATCGACAATCACTGCAACCCCATCCAGTGATTTCCGCTTGGCTGCAGTCGGTTCTCCAGCAGCCACTTCAGTACTTAGCTTTGGAGCTGCTTACACCGGAACTGGTAATTTCACCAAGATTGCTTCAAGCACTCCGCTTGTCTGTACTATCACCGGAGGTGGAGATAGCACTCTGGCGACCCCTACCTTTACCGCCACTAATGACCTGACCGGAAAAATAACAGTCACTGCAGTTAACGATGGAACCTGTACTCTCACCTACACCAAACTAGGAGATAACAATTTCAACGTTGCTACAAACGCAACAGTCAGCTTCGTAATCAACAAGGCAACTCAAGCAGAGATAACTGCAAGTATCACCGCTGGTTCAGCAACCATGCCGTATGTTGCAACACCTAAAGCCACGGCAACAATTTCTGGAACCGGTGGATCCGGTACCGGTGTGTTTAACTACACAGTTGACTCAACTAGCTCAACTGTCTGTTCGGTCAACCCAACCACAGGTGTTGTTACAAACGTCACCGCCGGAACTTGTATCATCAACGTCAAAAAACTAACTGACAACGATTATGCAGAATCTCCAATAAAAACTGTGACAATCACTTTCACCAAGATTGATCAAGCAGCCTTTACGCTAACGGCGGCAAAGAGCGCATTGAAAGCAACCACCTCGGCACTGGATACCACAACTGTTTCTGTTGCAGGAGGTAGTGGCACTGGAGCTGTAACTTACTCAGTAGCTGCCGACAGCCTAACCGTCTGTTCAATCTCTGGCACCACCGTAACCGGAATAGGTGCAGGTGAATGTACTATTGTGGCCACGAAAGCAGCTGATGTGAACTACAACGTTGCAACAGCTACTGTAAAGCTCACAGTCACAAAGGGAACTCAGAATGCCCTGGCAGTAAGCCCTTACTGGCCAACGATTGGTTTCGTGCCACAGACAGCCGCTGATTCGTCACTAGTGAACGCGTTTGTTTGGTCGGGAGGAACTGGTCCAGGAGAACTTGTGTTTACCATTGATCCAAGTTCAGCTCAGGTTTGTAACCGTGCTGGTATGCGTCCAGGTGTTCCTTCACACATCCAAGTCTTTGCACTCGGCTCTGGTACATGTACCATCAGCGTTTACAAGTCTGGCGGAGGCGCTTGGGAGAACTCCAACACAGTTATCTCAAGCTTTACCATCACCAAGATTGCCCAAGCTGCAATAACCGCAAGCGCATCAAAATCAACAATTGCCTACTCCGACGCTCCAGCTGCAACTTTCACAGTTGCAGTAACTGGTGGGTCCGGAGATGGAGTTACTAGCGTTTCGATTAATCCAGCTTCGGCAACTGTCTGTTCCGACGCAACTGTTGCTGGCGGGGTGATAACCGTGAAGGCAATCGGCGTTGGAAACTGTCTACTTTCCGGAGTGAAGGCTGCTTCAGCTGGATACACCCAGGTAACCTCAGCGCAAATAACAGTAGTGATCACCAAGGGAAGCCAAGCTCCAATACTTGTAAGTGCTAATCCCTCAGCTATCACTTACACGATTAGCCCTCAAACTACTTCGGCCATTACGGTAACCGGTGGGTCGGGTAACGGTGCTTTGACTATTTCTGTGGACTCCGGTTCAACAGCCGTTTGCCGGTATGACAATGTGGCTAAGACTGTTGTGGCGATAGCGCCAGGCATTTGCGATCTAACCGCAACCAAGGCTGCGGGTGCAGACGGTCTGTTCAATGCTCAGACTGGAAAACTGAGAATCGTAATTGCAAAGACTGTTCAAGCGAAACTGAACCTATCCGCAACTTTCCCTCAACTGTTGTACTCCGAGGACTCTAAGCCAAGTACACCGCTTTCAATCAGTGGTGGATCTGGCACAGGCGCAGTAACCTATGCAGTTAGCCCTGGTGCAGCCAGCGTATGTTCGTTCTCCTTTGTAAACGGTGTTCCAACAATCACAGCAACCTACTACGGCTTCTGTGAGGTAACCGCAACCAAGGCTGGAGACAGCATCTATGGTGCAGCAACTGCTACGGCAACCATCCGAATAGCGCTTGCTGGTACCCAAATTGCCGCAACCGTGCCAAGCACAACAGTTGGCTTCGTAGCCGCCCCTGGGACTGTCTCGACAGTGACTGTTGTTGGTTCACTTCCTAATGACGTCTTGAGTTACTCGGTAGATAATGCCAGCAAGAACATTTGTAGTGTCGCCGGAAATGGCACCACCGCAACCGTTACCGCACTGGGAGTTGGTTTATGTAGCATTCTGGTCATCAATGTGTCAAAGGCATCTGATGGAACTTTGATTGCATCTAGCGCCGCGACTAACTTAAACATCGTCAAGGGCGACCAGACCGGTGTGACAGTAACCCCAGCTTCACCATCGGTTTACTTTGCCACACCGGCAGCTACAAATGTGATTACCGTAACAGGTGGCATCGCCGGAACCATCATTACTGCAACTGTTGATCCTTTAAGTGCTGCTAACTGTTCGGTGACTGTATCAGCAAATAAGGTGACCATGACGGCTCTCAAGGTTGGTGAATGTATCATCAATGTGACCAAGGCTGGAAATGCAGTATTCAACGACTACACCAGCACCTTGACTATTCCAATCTTGAAGACCAAGCAGGCAGCCTTTACAGCATCCGCTTCACCAAGTGCGTTGACTTATGCAGCAAACAGCACAATAACCTCAACAATCACCGCGACTGGTGGTTCTGGAACAGGTGACGTCAGCTACGAATTGACCGAAGCCTCAGCCTCTATCTGTGCACTGGCGGGCAATGTGGTCACCGTTATTACGGGTGGAGATTGTGTCGTGCTGGTTACTAAAGCGGGAGATGCTAACTACTCTGATGCAACCACTTCGGTCACAGTAAAAATTGCTAAGGGCACACAATCAGCACTAACTGTGACCTCCATGGAGCAAAGTTTGACCTTCAGCAAAGACATCCCAGTTTCAACCGGGCTAAATGTTACTGGTGGCTCGGGTAACGGTGAAATAGGTTACGCAGTTGCCGCAGCAAGTAGTGCAATCTGTTCAATTCAAGATGGCATGGTTACAGCGTTGCGTCCAGGTACTTGCACCATAACCGCAACCAAGGCTGCAGATCCGTTCTTCAATGCAGCTACTGCGACAGTGACTATCACCATCAACAAGTCAGCCCAGGATGCATTAGTTTCAAGAATCGCTTCCGGTGAACTTAGCGTTCCGCTATGGAATGCCAAGAACACCACTCAGGTGATTATATCTGTTCTGTTGCACTTGTCGGCCAGCGAGTTAACGTGACCGCACTGACTGAGGGAACCTGTAAGTTCCGAGTAACAAAGGAAAGCGACTACGCATTCCTTGTCTCTGAACCACTGGTCACCAGTATCGAGGTAGACAGCGCCGAGACCGATCTGACCGTAACTGTCTCAACCGTAGGTAAGACAGTTGCCGGAGGTAGAGCCGCGATTGATCTTGACGTGACTAACAACGGTCCAGCAAAAGCTGCTGGTGCCACCGTCACCTACACTCTGCCTGCTGGAGTGACCGCAGTCGCGCCTCTAGGAGCTGGCTGCACATTGACTAGTAGCACTGAAGTGAGCTGTATTACTTCAAGGATCCTTGACGCAAATGGCTCTGTGCGATTCACAATTCCAATTGCCCTGGCTGGTTCGTTGACCGGAGGTGTCTTTACCACTGGTGGTGAAGCAAGCGTTTCATCAAACACTCCAGATTCGAATGAAGAAAACAACAGTGTTTCTGGTGAAGATGCAAACTTCATAGTCAGCAAAGCTCCACAGTCTTTCAACAAGGGAACTCTGGCTGGAATGCAAACCGGTAAGGAATTTGAGGATCAGGTAATTGCGAACGGATTCCCGGCAGTAACCTATACGGTCTCTGTTGGAGATCTACCTGCAGGTCTTAACCTGAATCCAGAAACCGGTGAGATTACCGGTGTCCCAACCGGTGTTGGAAAGTATGCCTTTACAATCAGTGCATACAACACCATTGGTGCAATCAGCCAAGCATTCTCTGGCACGATTGCTCCTGCACCATTTGTAACTGTTCCGGCTAATGGTTTTGGACCAAACACGCTACCGACAGGCACCAAAGTAACTGTTGGTGGTGTCAATCTCGACCTTATCACCGCTGCAATTATCGGTGGTAAGACAGTGAAGATTGTCACCAAGACCAGTGCCTCAATCGTTCTTGAAGTGCCGAATGCAACTTCGGCTGGTGAGGTTACAGTAAGTCTGGTCTTTGGCCAAGGCACCTTAGCGGCAGGAACGTTTACCTACACTGGAACAGCAAAAGTGACACCTGTGATTGTGCTAACTGCGGGTGGGCTAAGCGCTGGGGCTGGTGAGTCGGCTAGAACACTTAGCTCTAGCATCACAGCCCCTGGTATTCAGGGCGAAATCGAAATACCTGTGACCTATACTTCCAAGACAACTGGAATCTGTAGAGTTTCGGGTAATCAGTTGAACTTTGTAGCGGCAGGAAACTGTACTCTGCAAGCGTCCACCGCAGCTTCTTCGTCGTTTAATGCAGCAAGTAGCGCCGAAGTCAGTATCGCAGTTACCAAGAGTAGCCAGACGCTGACTGTGGTCAAGCCAGAAAACACAGTGCCGCCGACTAAGACTACTGACTCAGCGGATGGCTTTGATCTAGAGGTTTCCTCTAGCTCAGGTCTTGCACCAATATTCAGCACCACCACCCCTACCATCTGTGAAGTTACGGAAGATGGTCACGTGACTGGTCTAGCTCTAGGTCGTTGCGTAGTAACTGTTTCACAACCTGGCGATGCTAGATTCGCAGCCGCTGCTAGCTCGACGATGGAACTAAACATCACCGCAGATGCTGGTGGCCCGGCAATTGATAACGGTGACCCGCTTCGCCCGACTTCACTTGCAGCTGGTGGGCTCAAGAAGATGGGAGATGTTGGTTTCACCTGGGATAAGAAACTAGCTAATCTGTCAATTGAGACCTATGGTATCTGGATTGGAAAGATCAATGCGATCAGCGAATTCACCATCGCTGGAAAAACTTATAAGTGCAGTGTTGATTTTGGAATCCTGAAAGCCATGGCATCAAAGACCCCTGCTGAAAGAAAGTTGGCGATGGCTAAGAAGGTATTCAAGGCATCAAAACCATTCTGTAACGCTAAAACAGAGGCCGCTGCCTGGAGCGCTCTAAAGAAGGGATATGTAGGCCTTGATGTTAAGGTAACTATCACTAGATTCAGAATGTACCCAACCACATACAAGCCAATCAACGCGGTAACGAAGAAACCGATTACCACTCAGATTCGCACCGTTTATCTAACCTTGGGTTAGTAGACAAAGATTTAGGCCGCCTAGATTTAGGCGGCCTTTTTCTTTACTCCCATTCAATGGTGCCCGGCGGCTTACTAGTGACATCGAGCACTACGCGGTTGACTCCAGCCACCTCATTGGTTATTCGGTTGGAAATTTTAGCTAGTAGGTCATATGGAAGCCTTGACCAGTCTGCAGTCATGGCATCCTCACTGGAAACCGGTCTAAGCACAATCGGATGACCATAGCTTCTGCCATCTCCCTGCACACCAACAGATCTGACGTCAGCAAGAAGAACAACTGGACACTGCCAGATTTCGCCATCGAGGCCGCTTTCAGTGAGTTCGGCTCTTACTATGGCATCTGCTTTTCTAAGTAGATCCAAGCGCTCCTTGGTGACCTCCCCGACGATGCGGATGCCAAGGCCTGGGCCTGGGAATGGCTGCCTAGCGACAATTTCTTTAGGTAAGCCAAGCTGGTAGCCGATTGCCCTAACCTCATCTTTGAAAAGTGTCCGCAGCGGCTCAACCAGTTCAAACTGCATGTCCTCTGGCAATCCACCAACATTGTGATGGCTCTTGATTCCTGCGGTTACCCCACCGCCAGATTCAACTACATCCGGATACAAAGTTCCTTGGACTAAAAACTTTATTGGCTGATTATCGGCGGCTGACTCTGCCACCAGTTTGGCTTGCGCATCTTCAAACACCCTGATGAATTCCCTACCGATAATCTTTCGCTTTGATTCGGGATCGGAAACGCCTTGAAGGGCATCTAGGAATTGCTTCTCGGCATCTACTGTTACTAAACGAATACCAGTTGCCGCTACATAATCTTTTTCGACCTGCTCAACTTCGCCTTCACGCAAAAGACCGTGGTTGACAAAAACACAGACCAGCTGATCGCCGACTGCTTTGTGGACAAGAGCGGCAGCGACTGCCGAATCAACGCCGCCGGATAAACCACAGATTACTCTGGCAGAACCAACCTGCTCCTTGATTCGAGCAACTTGCTCGGCAATAACATTTCCACTATTCCAATCTGCTGGAATTTTGGCGATGTTGTGCAAGAAGTTCTCAAGGACCTGCTGACCAAAAGAAGAGTGCTTTACCTCAGGATGCCACTGCACACCATAAATAGATTTTTCCTTAGAGCCAAAAGCTGCTACCGGTGTGGTCTTTGTGCTTGCCAATACACTAAAGCCTTCTGGTGCTTGCATCACTTGATCGCCGTGGCTCATCCAACAAACTTGTGAATCTGGTTGACCGGTTAGCAGCATGTCCTGATCTAAAACTTTTAGATCGGTAGCGCCATACTCGCGAAGCCCAGTCTTATCGACTCGTCCACCGAGGCTCTGGGCAAGTATCTGAAAGCCGTAGCAAATGCCGAGCACCGGAATACCAAGCTCAAGTATTGCGCTATCTAGCTGTGGTGAGCCTGGCTCATAAACACTTGAGGGTCCGCCCGAGAGAATAATCGCTGCTGGATTTTTAGCCTTTACCGCTTCAGCCGATATGTTGTGGTGGACTATCTCGCTATATACGCCAGCTTCGCGAACTCGCCTAGCAATAAGTTGTGCATACTGAGCACCGAAGTCGACGACGAGAACTGGATTTGAGGTAGTTGAAATGATTAGGCCTCGGCTTTCAAATTAGCCGAAAGCTTCTTGAAGTAGCTGCGCTCAATAAAGAATGAGGTGAGTGGGATCACGCCGCCAGAGGCGATAATCAAGAAATCTTGAAGCTTGAGCTTGGCTAAGCGCCAAACCTGGAAATCAGCAAACAAATACACCACATACAAAATTCCGTGAATCTGCAAAAGCAGCTTAGAGATGTCCACGCCTTCCATCGGGAGCCCCGTGTCATCAGCTGGGGCAGGAACCAAGCCAATCAAGCCGACATCTCCTCCAGACCAAATCAGCAGGTTGAAGGCGTATTTGAGCACCATTTCATAGACCACTAGCAGTAGGAAGATTCCGGTAGTAATCGAGCAGGCGCGATAGAAAGATAGCGCTGATTTCAAGGAGGACATGCCCTTAAGTTTAGCCGAAGGGCTTATCCTAGAGCGGCTCTGGCCTTATCCTTGGCCTGCCTAGCAGTATTACCTTCTAGAGCTGCGGCAGCAACTTGGCTTGCTTGCTCGAGGGTAACTGATGAAAGATATTCGACCGCTTTGGCTACAGCAGGGCTAGCCATGCTGACCGATGAAACACCGAGACCGGCGAGCACCACTGCCAAAAGCGGATCAGCACCAGCTTCACCACAGACGCCAACTTTGATTCCGACTGATTTGGCATCAGCACAAACTTTGGCAATCATCTTTAGTAGCGCTGGTTGCCATGGATTTAGCAGCCCTGCCACAGCTGAATTCTGCCTATCGGCGGCAAATAGATACTGAGAAAGATCATTGGTTCCAATCGAGACGAACTGGACGATTCCCGCTAGGTTTTTTATCTCAAGGCAAATGGACGGAGTCTCCACCATGACACCGATAGTTTCAAGGCCAGCACTTTTAGCAAGCTTTGCAAACTCTGCTGCTTCTTCAACAGTGGCAATCATCGGCGCCATCACCGAAACTCTTCGCCCAGTATTAAGTTGTGCTTGAGCCAGGGCCTGTAACTGAGTATTCAAAACTGATTCATCG
>RHAS01000150.1 GCA_010028615.1 Actinomycetota bacterium | reverse complement strand
AGTATTTTGATGCCTAATGTTGAAATTCAACCTGATCAGGCTTTAGCGATTCGACAGGGAAAACTAATCACCGGCAGTTTGAATAAAGTGTCTGGTCTTACCTGCGAAAATGAACTTGTAGCAATAGCGGAAAACAAGTCTGAGAATCAAATCAAATCCCTAGTGGTTTTTTAGAGGAGTATTGTGTTAGAAATCGGCTATCAAGCACTTATCGTCATCTGCTTGGCAGGTGCTGGATTCTGCTTGTTGCTTGCCCTATTTCAGCGGCCACCATCTTGGTGGTCGGTTGGAACAGCCGCTCTGGTCGAGCTTGCTTTACTGGTTCAACTGATTCAGAGTATTGTGATCGTCTCTTCAGGTGGTTCGGCAGTTGGGGATACCGTTGAGTTTTTTGGCTACATATTCACTGCATTGCTTATCCCGCCGGCAGCAGTGATTTGGGCTGTTTTTGAGCGAACCAAGTGGTCAACTTTGGTCATCGGGCTAGCCAGCCTTACCGTTGCGATCATGGTGGTGCGCATGTGGCAGATATGGTCAGGTAACGCCTACCAGTTTTGATGGTTTGTTTACCTTCCGTTAACCCAGAAATTGAGCAAATGTCACGATAAATCGCAACTATAACTGAGTGAAAACAAAAACCACTCAAGTTGAGCCTTCTGGCCGTAGGAAACTAGTCGCCGGCCCACTCAGTCGAGGCGATAAATGGTTTTTTCGTTCCACTTCAATAGCTGCCTATTTCAGTTTTTTCCTAGTAGCGCTAATTCTTGTTTTCCTTTTCAATCAAGCTTTACCTGTCTTGCAAGCCCAAGGCTTCGGTTTTGTTTTTGGTTCAGAATGGCTTCCTGAGAAAGAACCGATGGTGTTGCAATTAGCACCGATGCTTTGGGGTTCGTTGGTAATTGCATTCATTGGTGTTGTTATTGCAACGCCGATGTCAATTTCTATGGCGTATTTGATTCAATTCATGCTTCCGAAGCGTTTAGCACGAATCGCGACAACACTAGTAGATCTCCTGGCTGCTCTACCGTCGGTAATTTTGGGTCTCTGGGGTCTAATCGTCTTCACACCGGTAGCTGCCGGCTGGGCCGAAATTTTGAACCGATACTTAGGATTCATCCCAATTTTCGGTGTTGCAGATCCCGAAAACGCATTCCGAAGTTCACCTTGGATTGCTGGATGGATTGTTGCGGTGATGATAGTTCCAATCATTACATCTGTCTCTAGAGAAATATTTAGTCAAATAGACCGAGATCTAATCAACGGCGCACTTGCTCTAGGAGGCTCAAGACTCTCAACATTTAGAAGAGTAATCTTGCCGACATCTTCATCTGGTGTCATCGGTGGAGTTCTTCTCGGTTTGGGTAGAGCACTTGGCGAAACAGTCGCTATTTTCTATGTTTTGAATTTAGTAATGAAAATCAACTGGTATCAACTTCTTGAATCCGAAGGTGGCGCGGTAGCCTCATGGATTTTGGCTCGTTTCGGTGAAGCCTCTCCTGAAGAAAAACAAGGCTTGATGGCAGCCGGTCTGGTTCTGTTTGTTATCACCCTTTTGGTTAATTTCTTGGCAAACGTGATTGTCAATCGCGCTCAACCGTGGAGGAAGAGCTCCTAATGGCCAAACAACTATCTATTCAGCCGTGGCGAAAAAGCTCTATCGCCAGAAGAGTGCAGATTTTCCTTGCTGTGGTTGTTCCACTGCCACTGGTGATGCTGGTAGCACTTCTTTCGGGCATAGATCCAACCATGAGTTTTATAACTATTTTTGTGCCACTACAGTTAGTTGCCGCAGCACTTGTCGGCTACATTTCTTACGGTCGACGCGGAATAGGCGATGCCGCCTTGATTGTTGTCACAACTTTCCTTTCAATGTTTGTGCTTATCCTTTTGGCAAGTGTGCTCTGGTCGGTGATCAGTGAAGGATTTAAGGCTCTATCGCCACAGTTCATTTACCAGAACAACAAGTATGTTGAGCCGACAACTTCTTTGGAGTATGGAGGAGTGGGGCACGCAATTCTCGGAACACTGATGCTGGTGCTCCTTACCACCATTGTCGCTGTGCCGCTCGGCTTTGCTATGGCAATCTACCTAACTCAGAGTCAATCCAAAGCCAGAAACCTGGTTAGAACATTCACCCAGGCCATCTCTGGTTTGCCTTCTGTGGTAGCTGGGTTGTTTATCCTGGCAATTATTGAAGCAACAGGAATAGGTAGATCTGGTGTCACCGGTGCTATGGCGCTATTCCCGCTGATGCTGCCAACGGTAGCAAGAGTCGCGGAAGAGTCTCTCAAACTCGTCCCAGTCGATCTGCGTTACGCCGCACTTGCATTAGGCGCACCTAACTATCGAGCATTCTTCAGAGTGATCCTGCCAGCAGCCAAAACTGGTCTACTGACAGCAGTGCTCCTCGGACTTGCCAGAATTATCGGTGAGACTGCACCTTTGATTCTTACGCTGAATCCGAATGTTGCAACAAACCTAAACCCATTAGACGGCGGCATGATGTCGTTGCCGACATACGTTTATAACTATCTGGCTTCTTACTACGACACTTCTCAGGCTCGAGCCTGGGGAGCTTCACTAGTACTACTTGTTTTAGTCGCGATCTTGTTTGGTTCAGCCAGAATTATCGGACGTCAAAAGTCATCAAAGAGCAAAGGAAAGAAATGACCCTAACCAGTGAATTTGCCATGAAGGCTGAAAATGTCAGCGTATGGTTTGGTGAGAGAAAAGTTTTGGAAGATGTGAATCTGGCCTTCCCTTCAAAGCAGGTTACCGCTTTGATTGGTCCAAGCGGCTGCGGTAAATCTACCTTTCTGCGCACCCTAAACCGGATGCACGAACTAATCCCAGGTGCCGGACTTGCCGGTTCTATCTATTTGGATGGTAAGGATATTTAC
>RHAS01000149.1 GCA_010028615.1 Actinomycetota bacterium | reverse complement strand
AGCGGTTGCCTTAGGCCGAGTTTTGACGTTAATTATCGAAACTGACTTTGCCGGATTGGAAGCAGCGGTTAGCTCAGCGAATGAGGCATCAAAGGCCCATCCTTGTCGAATAATCGTTCTAGCTAAGAGCAAGGCCAAAAAATCAGAAAAACCTAAACTCGATGCTGAAATTCGAGTTGGTGGAGATGCTGGTGCCTCCGAGGTTATCGTGCTTAGAGCCTATGGAGAAGCTGCTAGCGATCAAGAGAGCCTGGTTACCGGCTTGCTCCTTCCAGATGCCCCAGTTGTTGCCTGGTGGCCAGGTGTTGCGCCGGAGAAACCATCGACCTCACCAATAGGTAGAATCGCACAACGTAGAATTACCGATGCGGCGGCCCAAGCTGATCCGCACGGCTGGCTCTCTTCATTGGCTAAGAATTATGCACCCGGTGACAGCGATTTCGCTTGGACCAGACTAACGCTCTGGCGTGCGCAACTGGCTGCCGTTTTAGACCAACCTCCGTATGACTCAGTTCTTGAAGTGGTTGTTACCGGCGCGGTTGACTCCCCTAGCACTGACTTGCTTGCCGCTTGGCTAGAAACAAAGCTGAAAGTTCCGGTAAAGCTAATCAGGACCCAGCGCGGTAAAGCAGTTGCCGGCATCAAAGGCGTGAAATTAGTCCGAAAGTCTGGGGATATTGAGATTGTTCGAAACATCCCAGATGTCGCTACCTTGATTCAGCCTAGCCAGCCAATAAGAGATATCTCCTTGCCAAGACGGTCCGTAAGGGATTGCCTAATCGAAGATCTGCGAAGACTTGACAGTGATGATGTCTTTGGGAAGCTGATCACCAAGGGGTTTGGCTCTAAGAGAAAATCTCCAGCAGTATCCAAAAAAGGTAGTTGAAACAAGTGGGAACCGTAGAAATTCGGAGAGCTTTAGACAGCGCTGATGTCGCCGAGCAGGCTGCTGAATTCATACTGGAAAGAATGCAGTCCCGTAACGGCCGTTTTGACATAGCTCTGACAGGTGGAACGGTTGGGATTCTAACCCTTAAGCACTTAGCTAGAAAATTGGAACGAATCCAGATTGACTTTAGAAACCTACATTTTTGGTTTGGCGATGAACGATTTGTTGAACACGACAGCTCAGACAGAAATGCAGTTCAGGCCAGAGGTGCACTTCTCGACCAACTTGCTATTTCAGAGGAACAGATTCACGAGATGCCAGCTGCAAATCAATTTGCTGATCTAGATGAGGCGGTTTTGTCATTTAGAAGACACCTGGAAAGCGAATTTCAAGGTGTTGAACCAAAAATGGATTTGACTATTTTAGGAATGGGTCCAGATGGCCACGTTGCTTCCCTTTTCCCAGGCCACAATTACCCGCATGAGCTAATTGTTGCCGAGAGCGATTCACCAAAACCTCCTGCTCAGAGAATATCTATGTCTTATCAAATGCTGAATGCTTCAAAAGAAGTGTTATTTGTGGTCAGTGGAGTAGATAAAGCTGAAGCAGTTGAAAAAGTTCACAAGGACGAAAAATGCGAACTACCAGCAGCGAAAATTGAAGCTACTGGTCAAACTACCTGGATTGTAGACATGGCTGCTGGCGCGGCCTTTTGGAGTTGCTAAGCCGAACGCTTATTAGCTTTGGTGTTCTTCTTGATTTCCGCCTTGGCCTCAGCCAATAGGCGTTCTCTACGCTCACGAACAGCGGCTACCGCCTCGTCAAGAAGTGCTTTCGCCTCGGCCTCGGTTCTGCGTTCCTTTACATAGGCAAGGTGTGTCTTATATGGCTCATGTTTTGCGATCTGTGGTGGATTGTCTTTATCCAAACCCGCAGGAAGACCACAGTGTGGGCAATCTAGCTCAGTGGGCAATTCCTCTAATTCGGCAGATGCTGCGAAGAGTGGCGAAAAACTGTGGTTATTGAAGCAGTAGTAAGTTCTCTGGATTCTTTCGGCCTGAAAGCCGGTGTCTTTTTCTCCCGAAGGACCAGCACCGACTCTGGAGCCGCGAATCGCTGAATTACTGGAATTCATAGACTAAGCCCAGCCATAGGTTGAAGCGAGACCCAGGATGATAACTGTGACAACCCAAACTAGACCCAAGATGATTGTGATGCGGTTTAGGTTTCTTTCGGCGACACCTGACGAGCCCATGGTGCTTGTGATGCCTCCACCAAACATGTCGCTTAGACCGCCACCACGACCTTTGTGGAGCAGGATCAACAGGGTCAGCAGCAGGCTGGTTACACCAAGCAGAATTCGCAAGGCAATCAAGATTCCAGTCATTTTGGGTTCTTTCTTTGATTTGTGGGTAAATAAACACCCAAGAGCAATTATAAGGTTAGGTGCTTCAGGAACCGAGCGATGCCGGCAAATTCCTCAACTTGCAAGCTTGCCCCACCGACTAAAACCCCGTCAACTTCAGGGTTTTTCAGGAATCCCGCCACGTTTGATGACTTAACTGAGCCGCCGTAGAGGATTCTAACTTTTTCCGCGATTTCAGCATTGAGTAACTCGGCAATGGTTTCCCGAAGGACTTTGGCAACTTCCGCAGCTTGCTCAGGTGTGGCCACCTGCCCTGTTCCGATCGCCCAAACAGGCTCGTAAGCGACGATAAACTCACCAACCTGGTTGTGTCCAGAGATAGCCTTCTTTAGTTGCTGGACTGGGATAGCGCTTTGGCCAAACTGTTCAAGTTGCTCGAGAGTTTCACCAACGCAGATAACCGGAACTAGGTCCTGTTTGAATGCTGCAGCAACTTTGGCTTGAATTAGTTCATCGTCTTCGTGGTGATACATTCTGCGTTCGCTGTGACCAACAATGACGTATTTGACATCAAGTTTTTTCAAAAACGCGCCAGAAATTTCTCCTGTGTAGGCACCGGATTCGTGTTGGCTTAAATCTTGGGCGCCAAGTCGA
>RHAS01000148.1 GCA_010028615.1 Actinomycetota bacterium | reverse complement strand
ATGTCGGTAACGGTGGTGCAATCCGAGTTGGCACAGCAGAAGAAGTCGCCAATGAGACTTCGGTAAATACCAGGTTCGGAGTTGAGCGCTGCGTTAGATATGCATTCGAACTAGCTGCTAATCGCCCAAGAAAGAAATTGACCCTAGTGCACAAGCACAACGTCCTGGTAAATGCCGGTTGGCTCTGGGCTAGAACAATTGAAGAGGTGGGCAAGGAGTTTCCTACTGTCCAGGTTGATTATCAGCACGTCGATGCGGCAACCATATACATGGTCACCGACCCAGAACGTTTTGACGTTATTGTTACCGATAACTTATTTGGCGATATTCTCACCGACCTAGCTGCCGCCATCGGCGGGGGGATTGGTTTAGCGGCATCAGGAAATATCAACCCAACAGGAAAGTTTCCAAGCATGTTTGAACCAGTGCACGGATCAGCTCCAGATATTGCTGGCAAGAACATTGCCGACCCGACTGCTGCGATTTTATCTGCGGCGATGCTACTTGATCATCTAGGTAATCCAGTTGCCGCGGCAAGAATTGAAAGCGCTGTGGCAAGTGATTTAGCTAGCCGTGGCCAAGCAAAACGCAGCACTACCGAAATCGCCGAAAGCATTTTTAGCAAACTTTAGTTATTGGAAGACATTATGGAATTCAAGGTAATCAAATCTGATCATCCGCTATCAGACAGCCAGCGTGAAGCTCTGCTTGAAAATCCAGCCTTCGGTGTGAACTTCACTGACCATCAGGTGATCATTGAGTGGACTGAAGAAAACGGTTGGCAGAACGCTAGAGTCGAAGCTTATGGGCCGATGCTGATGGACCCATCCAGTGCGGTTTTGCACTACGGCCAAGAAGTTTTTGAAGGCATCAAGGCATACCGCCATCAGGATGGCTCGATTCACACCTTTAGGCCCGAGGCTAACGGTAAAAGGCTGCAGCGTTCGGCCCACCGCATGGCATTGCCGGAACTGCCGGTTGAGTTGTTTGTTGAATCGCTTCGTCAGCTGATTGCTGTTGATCACGCCTGGGTGCCCGAACCAGTAAATGAAAAAACCCTTTACTTTAGACCTTTTGAAATCGCTGCGGAGAATTTCCTCGGGGTGAGAGCTGCCAAGCGAGCAGAGTATCGAGTTATCGCAAGTCCCGTCGGTCCTTATTTCACTGGCGGGCTAAAACCAGTATCAATTTGGATTGCCTTGGATTCGGCTAGGGCAGGAAAATACGGAACTGGTGAAGCTAAAACCGGTGGTAACTACGCCGCAAGTCTTTTGGCGCAGAACGAAGGTTATGCCAACGGCTGCTCACAGGTACTTTTCCTTGATGCCGATACTCACACTCACATCGAAGAACTAGGTGGTATGAATGTGTTCCTGGTCTATAAAGATGGTCCGGTAGTAACCCCAGCTCTAGATGGAACAATTCTGCGCGGTATTACCAGAGATTCAGTAATTCAATTACTTCGTGATCGCGGTATTGAGGTTCAAGAACGCGAGGTTAGCTTATCTGAGCTGCGCGATGGCTATAACTCTGGAGCAATCAGTGAAGTCTTCGCCTGCGGCACTGCCGCGGTAATAACTCCGGTTGGCAAATTCGTCAGTCGTGAAGAAGTCATTGGTCCGGAAAATCCCGAGCCTGGAGATTTGACCACAAGCTTGCGTGAGGAGCTAACCGGCATTCAGTATGGAAGAATTCCCGATAGACACAACTGGCTAGTGAAGTTACGCTAATGCGAATTGCTAAGTTCCAAGCCGGCGAGAAATTAGCCTGGGGGCTAATTGATGGACCAGAAATTGTAGTATTCCGTGGTCATCCGCTATTTCAAGGATATGAAACTACCGGCGAGAGATTCGCTCTAAAAGATGTAATTCTGCTACCGCCAATCTTGCCAACTAGCAAGATCGTCTGCATCGGTAAAAATTATGCAGATCATGCAGCCGAAATGGGCGGTGAAGCTCCTAAAGAACCATTGATTTTTCTAAAGCCAACCACCTCGGTTATTGGCCCAGACGAACAGATAGTCCTTCCTGCAATTTCCAAGCAGGTAGATCACGAAGGTGAATTAGCGGTAGTCGTAGGTCAGCTAGCCAAGGACGTTTCTATTGAGCAGGCCACCGACTACATCTGGGGATACACCATCGCCAATGACGTCACAGCTAGGGACATTCAGAATCTGGATGGACAGTGGACTAGGGCAAAGGGTTTTGATACTTTTTGTCCAATTGGGCCTTGGGTGGAAACCGAGTTCAGCCCAGATGGACAGATACTGGAAACCAGAGTTGATGGTGAGCTAAGGCAAAAAGCCTCCATCGATTTACTTATTCACAAGGTGCCTAGAATCATCCAGCACGTCTCACAGGCCATGACACTATTACCAGGCGATGTGATTCTCACTGGAACTCCGGCAGGTATCGGACCTATCGAATCGGGGCAACTGGTTGAAGTTAGTATCGAGGGCATCGGAGTGCTTACTAACCCCGTCGCTTAGACTTGTCTAGTCATGGCTAATCAAATAACTGCACCATTTTCAACCGCTACCGGTAAAGACATCCGAGTCAGGTTTTGCCCGTCACCGACGGGAACTCCGCACGTCGGTTTAGTTCGAACCGCTTTGTTTAACTGGGCCTATGCTCGTCACACCGGTGGAACATTCATTTTCAGAATTGAAGACACGGACGCCGAGAGAGATAGCGAAGAGTCATTTGAGATGATCCTTGATGGGCTTCGCTGGTTGGGTTTGAACTGGGACGAAGGTGTCGGTGTTGGCGGTCCAAACGAACCCTATCGCCAGTCGCAGCGCACCGAGATCTATCTTGAGGTAATTGAAAAACTCAAGGCTTCTGGACATGTTTATGAGAGCTTCCTCACTGGAGAGGAAATCGACGAGCGGAACAAGGCAAACGGTAGAGC
>RHAS01000147.1 GCA_010028615.1 Actinomycetota bacterium | reverse complement strand
CCGTCGCAGCTGGCGGTAAGGTGACCATCCCAGGATGGCTTTCAGTTCAGAAGGGTCACCGTGCAGCACGCGTTGGACGTAACCCTCAGACTGGCGCAACCATTCAGATCCCAGCATCGAACACCGTCAAGGTTTCAGCTGGTGCAAAGCTGAAGGCTGCAGTTAAGTAGTAGCTACTTTTTCAAAAGCAGACGGCGCACTTCGGTGCGCCGTTTTGCTTTAACTTAGGCTTGGTAAGTGAGCATGATCAAATCCGCTAAATGGCCAATTGCGTTAGTTCTATTACTAACCGGTTCGGCCATTGGTCTTTATCTAGGCATGGTTGTCGGTGGGGCAGCTAATCCGAGCGGACTAATTGATGTTGGCCCATGGTTACGCTGGGGCACTCCCGCTACCCGCATCGTCTTTGAAATCGCTCAAGCTCTAACTATTGGCGGTTTGGTTTTTATGGCTTTCGCCTTATCGGCTAAGTCTCACGCATTTTCGAGAGCAGTTGGCTTTGTTGCATTTTCCGCTGCGGTCTGGGCGTTAGCTGGAACAGGCTATTTGTTCCTCACTTATTTGAATATCACCGGTGGGCTATTTAGTTTAGACAATCTCTTTTTTGATCAGTTCTGGATTTTTCTCACTTCAATCGAATTAGGTCAACTGCTATCGCTAAATGTCTTGGCGGCCTATCTTTTAGCTCTAGTTGTTTTGCTAATTAGAAACCTAACCAGTTTGATTTTTGCAGCCGCGCTTTCACTAGCAAGCTTAATTCCGCTGGCATTTAGTGGCCATTCTGCGGGTTCTGCATCTCATGCTTTGGCTGTTAACGCCTTGGGTCTTCATTTACTTGGAATCTGCATCTGGGTTGGTGGCTTAGCAGCGTTGATAATCTCTTACCGTCGCGATCCAAGAGCGGAGTTAGTAGCAAGATATTCTTCGCTAGCTTTATTTTCCATTGGATTAGTTGCTGTTTCAGGAATCTCTTCGGCGCAAATCAGAATCGGAACTTTAGAAAACTGGTTTACCACTGGCTACGGTCAGGTGACTCTGATGAAAACAGCCATGCTCATTTTGCTTGCTGGATTTGGTTTTCTCTACAGAACAAGATTTATTGCAAAACTCTCTGAAGCAAACTCTGGTTTTTGGAAACTGATCACAGTTGAATTTCTAATTTTTGGTGTGTCTATGGGTTTAGGAACTGCTCTTGCAAGAACCCCTAACCCGGTTTCTGATTATCCAGTAGGGGATCTAACACCAGCAGAGATCCTGACCGGATCAAAATTGCCAGCTGAACCTGGCGCTTGGTCTTGGATTACAGTCTGGGAAATAGATTTACTTTGGTCAATAATCTGTCTTGCCCTTGCTGGTTTTTATTTAGTTGGAGTGCTGCGATTAGTTCGTCGCGGAGATAACTGGCCAATTGCCAGAACTATCTCATGGCTAGCTGGTTGCGGACTGCTGTTTTATGTCACCAGCGGTTATTTCAATGTCTATGAACAATATCTATTTAGCGCTCACATGCTCTCCCACATGTTGCTAACCATGGGGGTTCCAGTTTTGCTTGTGCCGGGGGCACCAGTAACACTCATTGCTAGAGCCGCAATAAAGCGCTCCGATGATTCTCGTGGGTTGAGGGAGTGGGTGCTCTGGGCAGTGAATACCCGCTATGCCCAAGTGATTGCGCATCCACTTGTTGCCGCATTCTTGTTTGCTAGCTCACTGGTGGTTTTCTATTTCACACCGTTGTTTGGTTGGGCAACCAGGGAACACATCGGGCACCAGTGGATGATTGTGCATTTTGTAATTACCGGCTATCTCTTCGTGCAGGCACTAATTGGTGTTGATCCAGGACCATACCGTTTGGGCTACCCACAACGACTAATCCTGCTAATTGGAACATTGGCTTTCCATGCATTCTTTGGCTTAGCCATCATGAATGGTCAAACCCTGTTACTACCTGAATGGTTTGGGGCAATGGGCAGGACCTGGGGACCAACACCTTTAGAGGACCAGCAGATCGGTGGAGCAATTGCCTGGGGAATCGGTGAAATCCCAACAGCGATTTTGACGCTCTATGTTGCCATCAGTTGGTCAAAGAGCGATCAACGAGACGCGAAAAGATTAGACAGGGCTAGCGATAGAAGTGGTAACCAAGATTTAGCCGAATACAATGAATGGCTTGAACGAATTAATAAAGGTAAGTAGTTGTCAGAAATAAAGCTCTCCAAAGAGCAGTTAGCACTTTTTGAATATATCGAGAAGGACGGTCAAACTGTTTTTGTCACTGGCCGGGCCGGTACTGGAAAATCGACACTGCTTTCGTATCTGCGCGATAACAGCCAACAGAATGTTGTAGTTTGCGCTCCAACCGGTGTTGCCGCATACAACGTCGGTGGAATTACAATTCACTCGCTGTTTGGTTTTCCTTTCGGAGTGCTAACTGCAAGTGATGTTGCTAGACACTTAGGTAGAAGAGCAAGAGAAGTACTAAGAAGCATCGACATGCTAATCATCGATGAGGTTTCGATGGTCTCAGCGAATCTAATGGATGCCATCGATGTTGCACTGCGCACTGCTCGCGGTAAACCTAAGGTTCCATTCGGTGCCTGCAAGGTGGTCATGTTCGGAGATCCATACCAACTGGCACCTGTCCCAGCGAGAGGCCAAGAACTAGAACAACTTGTCGAGATGGAATATCGCTCGCAGTGGTTTTTTGATGCCAAGGTTTGGTTAGCAGAGCGGATGGAAATATTCGAGCTGGTTGAGATATTCCGCCAACGCGATCCAGAATTCAAGAGAATCCTAAATGCCATAAGAGTCGGGGAAGTTGATCAACAGGTAGTTGATCAAATAAACCAAGCTGGCAATCGCTTTCCACCGCATGAAGATGTAATTCGGTTGGCAACAGTCAACAACATAGTTGATTCGGTAAATGCTAATCGT
>RHAS01000146.1 GCA_010028615.1 Actinomycetota bacterium | reverse complement strand
AACAGCATCAAATATTCTTGATCCCAAACCGGGAGCCCAGTCACTCTTTGGCGCAGCACCATTATTCTTTACTTCAACTTGGATGTTGCGATCCTGGCTCAAGGTAAGTTCTATGGTTACTTGGCCTGCTTGGCCGTGCTTGACGGCGTTGCTGACTGCCTCTTTGAGAACTTCGTTAGTTACCAATCTGGCATTGGCATCTTTAGCTAGAGCACTCCAGATCTCTGGAGCCACCGTATAGCTTATGTCGCAGATCTCAAGCCAGGTATCTTGTAAATCTTTGAGGCTTTTCTCGAAGTTAACTTCAGCCAATTCAGGGTTTTTTAGAGACTGAATGGCTCTATTCAGGTCGCTGAGAATAGCATCCTGCTCGGTTTTTTGTAAAACCTTTTTACCGCTTGACCTGATAGCAGCCGCAGTGAGGGCAGACTGAACTGTGCCGTGAAGCAGGGTATACCAAACGTGCTGTGCCACCCAGAGTCGTTGTTCAAACAGCTTATTCTCTTTGGATAATTGACTAATTAGGTTCTTAAGTTGTTCTTCAGCAACCGCCCGCCAACGGTCAAGTATGTAGGCGAGGGTAAACGAGATGCAAGCCCAGCCGCCAACAACTAGAAAGGTTGGAAGTAAGAATTTGCTCGAAGCCTCGTGCGGTATTTGGTAGAGAAGTATGTAGCTTGGCAAACTTGCAATAGTTCCAGGCACAGCAGCAAAAATCAACGCCTGATTTATCGTTACTGCCTTAAGTGGCCTTACTATGAGCTGGATGAGGGCTAGTATCGCCTGATAGATGACGGTGGCAACCGCAACATCAACGATGCTGGCTTTTGGCAGCGCAACTTGGGCAATCATCCACCAGGCGAAAAATACTAACACTCCTGAAGAAATAGGTCTGACGCTCTTGGCCAGATCAACTCTCACATCCAATCTGCTCGCATCATCCCCTTCGGCATACGGTAGTGATATTTTGAGTTGCCGAGCTTCATCGGCAAGGCTATTGCTCAGGGGTCTAACTTCTTCAACAAGTAATCGTTCAATTTCTTTTGCGAGCTCTATCCCAGCACCATCTACTCCCACTTTTTCCTTGAGAACTTCAAGACGTGGAAGCAGTTCGGATGTGGTTTTATGGATGATCTGCTCTTGCTCATCTGCGAAAAGCTCAGTGAGGTTATCCCGGAACCCCCGAAGAGTTTGTTCTTTTTCCTTCAACTCAGAGAGAATCAAAATTCGCTCAATCTTTGCGCCGCGGAAGTTGCCATAAATAATCAGAATGCTGGCACCAATGGCAGCTCCACCTATAAACCTAAAGAAAAAGGAACCCGAATCTTCGATACCAAAAAACTGGCAGAAATAGAGCGTTAAAACATTTTTGATACCCATCGCTACGCTGGCAAGCAGAAGGTTTAGTGGTGCCTTAAACCTTTTATCCAAGTTTGTGAATTTGGCTATTTTGACGCCAACCAGCACTACCAATACTGCAAATGCAAAGGAGATTGCATTTACAGGTAGCCAAGAAATGGAGTAGTTGTTTAGCCTGACCATGTCAAAGGCGTAACTCAGAAATGCCGTGGTGCAGACAGCAAAGGCCAGAAGAGACTTATCCCAGACCTCAAAAAAGCCGATCCGTTGCCAAAGCTTGATATAGACCTTGTCTTTATCGTCCATCGGAGCTCCTAGTTCAACTCTCTAAAGTCTAGTTTCAGTCCATGTAGCTCCGCTGACACACCCATGATGTTATCTTTGCTCGCTAGCGGTTAAACAGCTGACCATAGCCTTGGTAGCTGGAGTAGCGGATCCAGTCCACTAGCACTTGGCCGCGCAAGACCGTTCCAGCAGGAGTGCTGACTGGCAAGCTGGCGGCGTACGGGTAGATGCTGTAGACCATAAAGTTTGGAACATCAAATGGCCAGGTGCCGCCGTCACGAAGCACTTCGGCCTTTGTGAAGCTCTTATAGGCGACGCCATCCAGAGTAAAAGTTATGCTGTTAGGCGTCCAGAGTAGGCCGTAGGTGTGGAAATCGGCTGCCAGTTGTGCTCTGGTGTAGGGGACCTTGGTGCTAAAGCCGCCACCGTTATTCCAGGATGTTGTGGATCCGGGATAGTTGCCGTGAATTGTCCCGCTAGACGAGAAATCATTCCAAGGCCCAGCTTCTTGGATATCAAATTCACCACAGGTTGGCCAATGAGCAACATCTTCACCAAACATATAGAAAGCGCTGAACCAGCCTGGATCTGAGGCCAACTTAATTCTTGCCTCAATCTTTCCGTAAAGGAAAGCTGTTTTCCCTAATGTGTGAATTATTCCGCCGCTCCAAGAACCATCAGCACACTTCTGCATGCCAATAGCTAGGTTGCCATTACCATCTAGCTCTATCAGATCAGGTTGAGTGCCCTGAATAAAGTTGTTCCAATCGAGAGCGTATTTCCAAGAATCAGAATGTGGTCTTGATTTAGCTTGACCATCAAATTCTTCAGACCACAGATACCCATTTCTTGGGCCAGCTTTTTCAGATAGCACGGGTTGGGTAGAAGTCGTGGTCAGGGCATCATTTGGAATCAAAGCCCCTGGCACTCTGAAGTTTTTGAAATATAGTTTTATGCCCCTTGAAGCATTACCTGGATCGGCTAATAGTGCGAGAGTTGAGTAATTTACCGATAGATCAAGCGCTTGAGAACCTGCGGAGAGGTTGTTGAAGTTGAAGGTCAAACTTTCCCATTGGTTGACCTTAGTTGTGGTTGCCAGCGCTTGGACATGCTTGCTATAACTCGTTCTGCTGTTTTGCATTCTTAGCAGCACATTCAGCCCTGCAACGGGAGAGTAAACATCAACCGTCACCAGCTTGTTACCGGAGGAGATAAAACTACCCTTGGGCAAAGTGGCAAGCACCGAGTAATCCCAGATTCCAGCTGGCATATCGCTTCTACCTCTAGACACAGCCAGTACGGTACTGGTCTTATCGGCTGGGTCAA
>RHAS01000145.1 GCA_010028615.1 Actinomycetota bacterium | reverse complement strand
ACCCTGCGGACCCTGAGCACCTTGCGGACCTTGAGCACCCTGCGGACCCTGAGCACCCTGCGGACCCTGAGCACCTTGTGGGCCCTGGATACCCGATGTGCCTTGTAATCCTTGTGGGCCTTGTGGGCCTTGTGGTCCAGTAAGACCTGCTAGGCCTCTTGGACCGATCGGGCCAATTGAACCTGGATATTGTATTTTTGGTTTTTTGCACGGAGTCTTCGAGACAGTTATAGTTAGCTTCTTTGTATCTAGACAGAGGTAGTATTTTGTAGCTGCGTTCGCTTCGTTAGTGATGCTTACTAAGCCTGCCGCTACTAAACAAGCTACGACAATTAATGCAGACTTCCTCATGACCCAAAGGCCCCTACTCTTTAAACCCATTTTGACTGGATATCAGCAAATCTAACTCAGATGTGGTTGATTGCCGTGCTTAAATCTATGAATAGTTAGTCAGCTGTAATCTGCCTAAATTCCAGCCTCATAGAAGTCAGAATTTTGTAATTCAGTACAAAAACAATGAAATCCCTTCGATATCAGTTGCAGTTCTTCAGATTTCTTAAGCTCATTTCGCCTAAATCTAAGTCGCTGGTTTGCGGAGCGCTTAGCTGGATTTTGATATTGGTTTGATCTTTACTCGGGCAAAAGAAAAGCGGGAGGCCCGAAGGCCTCCCGCAATCTCTTGGCTAATTAGCCACCGATTCTGGTGATACGGCCATCGGTAGTCATCACAACAGGGCCATTGAGGCTGTCTTTTGTGATGGCTTCGCGAACCAGAGTTTCTAGAACATCTCTAGTTTTAGCCTTGGCCAGACCACCAAACATGGTGAATCCATCACCACCGGCAACCATAAAGTCATTGGTTGCCAAGGTGTAGGTCACATCGGTGCTGTTTGGAATTGGAGTCCCATCGGTAAGTGTGACTACTGTTACACGACCCGTGTTAGCAGCCTTTGACATATCGAAGGTGAACTTCAAACCAGATACCTGTGGGAATCGACCCGCACCGTTTGAAATCAGTGAAACACCGTTTTCAAGGGCGGCCCAAACGTCCGCACCGGTAATGGTTGTGGTTGCGGCGCTGTTACCGAAAGGCAGCACGGTGGCGACGTCACCGACGGTTAGGGTGTAAGGACCACTCGAGGTGACCTTCCATGGACCGTTGGATGTGGTGTATCCGGGTTGCAGGCTGGTCCAGCTCGGACGAACGATGCTGGTATCAGTTGGCACCCAGGTCTTTGCTGGAAGCATGTCACGAATACCACCACCGTTGATAATTGCGATCTGCGTGCCCATCTTCTCGCGAAGTCGGTCAGCGATGTAGTTACCGAGAGCTGTCTCGTAGTTACGCTGAACCTGTGGCGAACCTCCGTTAGGTGCAACATCAGCAATCTGTCCGATTACCTGGTTGTACTTAACAGCAAGGTTTGCTTTGTAACCTGCGATTGAATCGAGCGCTGATTGGTTTAGACCAACTGATGCAAGTGCAGTACCAGCTGTTACAGCAATTGCTGGAGTCTTCTGCTCGAGTCTTGTACCGATTGTCTTGCGCTTCGCGGCATCAACACAAACGTGCACATTGTTATAGATTGCACCGGCGTTAGTAGTTTCTGCTACCAACTTGTTCGAAACGATGCTTCCATACTTCAAGTGGCTGTGTCCACCTAGAACTACGTCTGATCCTTTGAGTAGACCAGCGATGTCTAGTAGTCGACCTTCAGCAACTCCAGTTTCTGCATTGAACTGAGAGAAACCTTCGTGAACGAGAGAAACTACAACATCAGCTCCAGCTTTTCTTGCATCAGCGATTGCAGTTAGAACCTGAGTTCTGGTTGCTGCTCCCGCATTGTTAGTTCCAAGGAAATCACCAATCTCGATGTTTCCTAGGTAACCAGGGAATGTAACATCCTTGGTTTCTGGAGTGTTCATACCAATCACACCGACCTTAACTCCACCGCGCTCAACAATTGTCCAAGGAAGAGTCTTAACTCCATTGGTGTTGCTTGCGGTAAGTTCACTCAGCGATGAGTAGTTTGAAACAACCCAGCGGTAGTTCGAACCGGCAATAGTTTGATTCACGTGGCTCAACGGACGGTCATGCTCGTGGTTACCAAACGTGCTCACATCAACACCCATTTGGTTCAATGCTTCTACTGAAGGCATTTCATCAAACACAGTCGATAGCGGTGGTGCAGCACCCCAGTTGTCACCGCTTGAGAAGGTGAAGGTTGAGGTGTATGCAGATCTAGCACTGTTGAATATCGCGGCCATTACTGGCGAACCGCTGGTATAGGTGTCTTTTCCTGCAGCTGTGGACTTGGTGTAGTCCAGAGCACCGTGGAAATCGCTAAATGCGTTGATAACCAGATCCTTAACATCGGTTACTGGAGCTAGGTTTACCAGAGCAGCGCCTCTAGCCACGTTCGTCAAAAGTGGCGATGGAACATCACCTAGTGAAACAACAGAACCATCAGCTATCAGCGCGTAGAAACCACGACCATTCTTAGCCAATGTCGTGTCTTTAACGACACCATCTAATGTGGTGGTAATCGCAGGAGCGTCTCCAAAGGAATTGATCTTGCCATCGGAAGTAATCGCCCAGAATCCTTCACCGGTTGCTCTTGGCACTACCCTCTTGTATCTACCCTTAGCAAGCGATCCATTTGATGCGTCGCCTAGCCCGATTACTTTTCCTGAGCTTGAAACTAACCAAAGACCCTGGCCAGAAGCTGTGGCAGCTCCACCAACGATGATTACGTTAGTTCTTAGAACTGAGTTAATCTCTGGTGCATTTGCAGAGTTGTATACCAATCCTCTAGCACCAATGACGTGGTAACCCTGACCGTTATATGAAGGTATCAGGTGAACAGCTTTGTCATTCAAACTTATCGTTTGTGCACTTGCATCACCAACAGAGATGATTCTGTTGTTGGAAGTTAGTAGCCAAGCACCTTTACCAGTACTCGTAGCAACT
>RHAS01000144.1 GCA_010028615.1 Actinomycetota bacterium | reverse complement strand
ACACTCCAACATTCATATCGATGTGTGTCATCAGGTGATACATGCTTGGTGTCTCGTAAGGCGATGCTCCTAGGAACACAGCAGGGAAGTTCAAAACTTTTCTCAGTCGGTCATCTTTGACGTGCTTACTTGAGAAGGAGTGCAGGGAAGTCAGCAGGTGCTTGATGAATCTTCCAGCTCTGGCTACAACTTCAGGATGAGTAAATGATTTTAGGTTCTGGAAGTTGGTATAGAGGAAGTGGCGGTTAGCTAACTTGTAAGCATCCTCAGCGCTGTCTAGATACTTTTGAATCATCTTGGCGCTGCCTGGCTCTAAGGCTTCAAAGACCTCAAGATTTTTCTGCAAAGACTCATACATAAACAAAGGTTCTTTTTGGCCTTCGAAAATAGTCCGATAAGCAGGATCTAGTCGAACCAGGTCCAATTCTTTCTGGGCAGTGGTGCCCATAAGTTTGAAGAATTGGTCGAAGGCATCAGGCATCAGATACCAGGATGGTCCCATGTCAAAGACGAAGCCATCTTTTTCCCAGATGTAGGCTCTACCGCCGACTTTCTCTCTGGCTTCAAAAAGCTTTACCTTCATGCCGGCTTTAGCCAGCAGCGCAGCGGTGGCTAATCCACCGATACCGCCACCAACTACGATTGCCTGTTTCTGTGTCATCTTGGTCTTACTCCGATCCATGCTTTGAATAAAATTAGCGCCTTGGCAAAATCACTCACTCTGATTCTGGCCTTGATGATCTCAGTTGCTGGAGTTCGCTCAATCTTGTTATTTAGTGCGGTGAACAGCAGCTGGGCAGCGACTACGGCCTTTGATGATGTTTTTGGTAATAAAGGAATTGTTTTAGCCGATAGACGTAAATCATTTTTGATGTCTTCAACCAATTCAAGTTTTTTTCCCTCATCAAAGGTCTTCACATTCAGGTTAGGAAAATAGCTGCGGCCAAGTTGCTCGAAATCTTGGGCTAGGTCTCTTAGGAAATTAACCTTTTGGAAGGCAGCTCCCAGTGCCTGAGCACCTTTGCGCAGGGTCTCTAGCTCTGCCTGGCTATAGCTTTTACCCTGGATAAATGCCTGCAGACACATAAGCCCGATAACTTCAGCTGAGCCGTAAACATATTTGTCGAAAGATTTCTTATCGTGCTTGGTTTGCTGCAGATCTAGGCGCATCGAGTAATAAAAAGGTTCGACTATTTTTCTGGAGATACCAGTTTCTATGGCAGTTCTAGCAAAGGCATGAACTACCAGATTGGTGCTAAAGCCCAGATTCATGGCTTTATAGGTTTCCTGCTCCAGCTTGTTCAGCTCCCCGGCAGCGGCAAATTTATTGGAGCCCAGTGCTCCGGCTGCAGCACCATCGACAATTTCGTCTGCCACCCTAACCAGAGCGTAAATGTTCTGAACATGAGATCTAATTGGCTGGGCCAATAGGTTAGTGGCCAGCCCGAAGGACGTGGAATAGGACCTGATTACCTCTCGGCTTGAGGCAATAGCCGCCCTGGAGTATTTTTCCAGGCTCACTCTGTCTAAATCTTGGCTGTTCATCTCTTCTAGGCTAGCCCACAGATTACTGGACCTATTTATAACAAACAGATTTCGCCTAAACTTGTCTAATGGACAAGGACATGAAGCCCCGCAGTCGGGTAGTTACCGACGGCATTGAAAGAACTGCAGCCCGAGGCATGCTTAGAGCTGTCGGTATGGGCGATGAGGACTGGGAAAAGCCACAAATTGGTGTTGCCTCCTCTTGGAATGAAGTCACTCCTTGCAACCTTTCTCTTGATCGCCTAGCCGATGCTGCCAAAGAAGGTGTCCATGCCGCAAATGGGTACCCGCTTGAGTTTGGCACCATTTCAGTTTCTGACGGTATTTCCATGGGCCACGAGGGCATGCACTTCTCTTTGGTTTCCAGAGAAGTTATTGCAGATTCTGTTGAGACGGTTATGCAGGCCGAGCGCTTAGACGGTGCGGTGCTCTTAGCCGGCTGTGATAAGTCACTACCGGGCATGCTGATGGCTGCAGCCAGATTAGATGTCGCATCGGTGTTTTTGTATGCAGGGTCTATCGCCCCTGGTTGGGTAAAGCTTTCCGATGGCACCGAAAAAGAAGTGACCATCATCGATGCCTTCGAAGCGGTCGGTGCTTGCAAGGCTGGAAAGATGAGCCTTGAAGATTTAGATCGTATTGAACGCGCAATCTGTCCAGGTGAAGGTGCCTGCGGAGGAATGTATACCGCTAACACCATGGCTTCGATTGCAGAAGCTATCGGTATGAGCTTGCCGGGATCGGCTTCTCCTCCTTCTGCCGATAGAAGAAGAGATAGTTGGGCTCATCGCTCTGGTGAGGCAGTGGTCAATCTTATTGCGCAGGGTATTACCGCTAGACAAATTATGACCAAGCCTGCTTTTGAAAATGCGATTGCTGTTTTGATGGCTCTCGGTGGTTCGACAAATGCGGTGCTGCATCTTTTGGCAATTGCACGCGAAGCAGAAGTAGATCTAACTCTGGATGATTTCAATCGAGTCTCAGATCGCGTTCCGCATCTAGGTGATCTAAAACCATTTGGTCAGTTTGTTATGGCAGATGTTGACCGAGTCGGTGGTGTCCCAGTGGTTTTGAAAGCACTCTTGGATGCGGGACTTATCAACGGCGATGTGCTAACAGTTACGGGTAAGACCATGGCTGAAAATCTTGAGGGTATCAATCCACCGGATCCAGATGGAAAAATCATTCGTGCAATTGGAAACCCAATTCACCGCACCGGAGGAATTTCAATTCTGCAGGGATCGCTTGCTCCAGAAGGAGCGGTAGTGAAGACCGCTGGCTTTGACCTAGAGAGCTTTACCGGACCTGCCAGGGTCTTTGAGCGCGAGGCCGAGGCGATGGATGCTTTGACCGAGGGCAAGATCAAAGCGGGAGATGTGGTGGTTATTCGCTACGAAGGCCCTAAGGGTGGACCTGGAATGCGCGAGATGCTGGCTATTACCGCGGCAATAAAGGGTGCGGGATTAGGTAAAGATGTATTACTC
>RHAS01000143.1 GCA_010028615.1 Actinomycetota bacterium | reverse complement strand
ATGGCACCATGGCGCTCTCGCTGAAAGCAGACAGCGTATTTGGTAATGCCATTGGTCCTGTTCGTGCAGTGCAGACAAATACCATCACTTTGGATAGAACATTGCCTGAGATAAATAGTTTGACAAAGCAGCCAAGCAGTAATGATTTGGTGATCTACAAAGCAGTCTTCACTGAGTCGGTAACCGGTTTGGTAGCTGATAACACCGACTGGAAAGTTAAGGGTAATGGTTGCACAATCCAGTCAATGACTGGTTCTGCCAATGAATACGTAATTACAATTTCTGGTTGTCTCGATGGAAACCTAGCCGGGCTAGTACTAAATGCACTAGCAGTAATTGATGCTGCTGGAAATATCGGTCCGAGCCTTTCTAACCAGACAGCGGTCACCAAAGTAGATACCTCTGCACCGAAGTTTGCGGTCTTTGATGTCACGGCTCCCGGTGTCGGTGGAATACCAAGTTGGGTATTTGATAGCGAAGAACCAGTTACCGGTATGACTGCTGCGAAATTTGTTTTTAGTGGCACCGCAACCGGCTGCCAGTTAAACTTCACAGTGCTAAGAGCAGGTCTTGGCTGGCAGATCACGCTAAATAATTGCAGTACTGGAACAACTCAGGTAACGCTAGCGGCAAATTCGGTGGCAGATGATGCAGGAAATGTTGGACCCAGCACAGCCCTTGCCTCAAATCAGGTAACTATCACGGCAGACGAAGTGGTAAATCAGGTAGTCAGCCCACCATCTGGTAATCAGGGAGCTGCGGTAACCACAACCCCAAAGAAGCGGACGGAACCAGCAAAAGAGATACGAGTGGTTGAACCTGAGGCAGTTCCAACCAAGGTCGATCAGCAACCCGAAACACTCGATACCGAAGTTAGAAAATTGCCCGTTCCTAGGGTGGAGAAATCTGATCCTGAGCCGGTTAGCTACCCATATGGGATTTTGGGATTGGCTGTTCTGCTAGCGGCACTAGCGCTAAAACGCGGGGGACGGGTAAAGCGCCGACACTAAAGACTAAATGGGCCTTCTTCGGAGGGCCCATTATTAGTTTTGGTTAGGAATTACGACGCAAATCTCGGTTGCGGTTGCGGTACTTAGCCGCCATCCAAAGGACATATCCAGCCAGAATGACTCCCGAGGCTATCATCGCTAGCCCGATAATCTGATTAATTGACACGTCTACACCCTTATTCGTTTTACTAAATGAATCCTATAAATCATTCGCTAATCTGAACTCAGGTTAGGGCTGGGAGTGTCTTTTCTAAGGCAAATCTGGCTTGGCTTGGCCTCTACTAAACTGAAGGTATCGCAACTGGCGCTAAAGATGGGTTTCCATCAGGGAGCGAAGGCATTTGGTCGTGCGCCTGGGCCAAAACCTAACCGCCTAAAAAGGAGTTCCCAATTGTCTAATTTGCCATCAACTTTCAATAACTCTTTGAAAGAGACAGATCCAGAAATCGCTGCTGCATTGCAGGCCGAGCTAGATCGCCAGCGCAATTACCTTGAAATGATTGCCAGCGAAAACTTTGTTTCTAGGTCAGTACTAGAAGCTCAAGGGTCAGTCTTGACCAATAAGTATGCCGAAGGCTATCCCGGTAAGCGTTACTACGGAGGCTGCGAGGCAGTTGATATCGCCGAGAATTTGGCGCGTGATAGGGCAAAAGAATTATTCGGTGCCGAGCACGCAAACGTGCAGCCGCACTCTGGTGCATCGGCTAACGCGGCAGTATTGATGGCTTTGGCAAATCCTGGTGATCGAATTCTTGGATTAGAGCTAGCCCACGGTGGCCACCTAACCCACGGCATGAGGCTCAACTTCTCCGGAAAGATGTATGAGGCGCATGCTTACGGGCTTAACCCTGAAACGTTTTTGATTGACATGGACATCGTTCGAGCCAAGGCTCACGAAGTGAAGCCGGCTGTGTTGATTGCTGGCTGGTCGGCATATTCAAGGCACTTAGATTTTGCCGAGTTTAGAAAAATTGCCGATGAAGTCGGTGCAAAGCTGTGGGTAGATATGGCCCACTTCGCCGGTTTGGTTGCCGCTGGAGTGCACCCAAATCCTGTTCCCTATGCAGATGTTGTATCAACCACCGTGCACAAAACCTTGGCAGGACCTAGGTCAGGTTTAATTTTGTGCAAGAGTGAGTTGGCTAAGAAAATCGACTCGAGTGTCTTCCCAGGTCAGCAGGGCGGACCGCTGATGCACGTCATCGCAGCTAAGGCAGTTGCCTTCAAGGCAGCGATGGCCGATGAATTCAAGGAACGTCAGCAAAGAACAATTAACGGTGCAAAGCTAATTGCTGATCGATTGACTCAAGCTGATGTCAAAGCCAATGGAGTAGACGTGCTAACCGGTGGAACCGATGTTCATCTGGTTTTAGTTGATCTTAGAAATTCTCCTATCGATGGAAAGACTGCCGAAGATCTACTGCACCAGGTTGGTATCACCGTCAACCGCAACTCAGTGCCTAACGACCCAAGACCTGCCTTGGTGACATCAGGTGTGAGGATTGGTACTCCCGCTCTTGCTACCAGAGGATTTGGCGATAAAGAATTTACCGAGGTGGCAGATATCATCGCTTCAGTGCTAATGCCAAACCCAGATATTGCTGCACTAGCGGCAAGAGTAAAGGTATTAACCGATAGCTTCCCACTTTATAGCGGCTTAGAGAACTGGTAGAGATTTGGCTGCTCAGCTTCTAGACGGCAAGGCAACTGCTGCCAAGATCAGATCGGAACTGGCCGAACAGGTAGTTCAGCTAAAGCAAAAAGGTATTGTGCCAGGGCTTGGCACAATTTTGGTAGGCGATGACCCAGGTTCCCACAGTTATGTTGCTGGCAAGCACCGTGACTGTGAACAAATCGGAGTCAAGTCATTCCGAGTAGACCTCCCGGCTAATGCCAGCTTGGCAGATATTAAAACGGCAATTAGAGATTTCAATCAAGCTGCTGATGTCACCGGATACATCATTCAATTACCGCTGCCTGTAGGTATTGATACCAATGCGATTCTAGAAATGATAGACC
>RHAS01000142.1 GCA_010028615.1 Actinomycetota bacterium | reverse complement strand
GGTATGGGTTGGTTTTAGGTCATCTCTGAACTCTGGGCCAACGCTATCGCGCAGGGCTGCCTCGATTGCATTTTTGAGCAAGTTTGGATCGGCTAAGCGTTCTTTGAGGAGGTAAGCAACATTCTTAGGCATGGATTTGCCGTCAACACCAAAGATTCTTGGTTCAGGAACGTGGGTAAGAAATACCAAGGCTATCTCTGGGTGGATTTTGCTTAGGGCTAGGCCAAGATCTAATCCAGATGGTCCAGAACCTAGGTCAATGTCCAAAACCACGATGTCGATGTCCTTGTTCGCGGTTATCTTTCTGGCTTCTGCCGCACTGGAGGCCAATTCAACGGTAAAACCATCGCTTTTGAGCTTGTCAGCGACTAGCCCTCGGACAAAGGGCTCGTCTTCGACTACTAGAACCGATCTTTGATACATCCCCAAGCTCTCACTTCTTTCTCTACTCCTAACATTATTGCCAATTACAAGCCCGATAGTCGCTGAATGTTCGCCTTTCTGAACCCTAAGCAGAGTCAAGTAGATTAGTGGGTAGGAATCTTTCTACGGAGTATGAAGAAATGTCTTTAGAAAATCGTAAAGTCTGGCGCGGCTTTGCTAGCGATAACTACGCTGGTGTTCACCCGAAGTTGTTTGAACTAATGCAGCAGGTCAACGATGGCCACGAAGTGGCCTACGGTGATGACACTGTCACAGCAGAACTGAAGGAGATCTTCAAGAAAGCATTCGGCGAGAACGCTGAAGTCTTTCCAGTGTTCAACGGCACCGGGTCAAATGTCATCGCTCTTTCGTCGGTAGTAAAGCGCTGGGAAGCGGTGATCTGCGCTGAGACAGCACACATCAACGCCGACGAAGGTGGAGCGCCAGAGAAGATGGCTGGCCTGAAGCTGTGGACCATACCTACTAGCGATGGCAAACTAACCCCAGAACTTATCAAGCCCTATCTATTTGATATCGGTAGCGTGCACCGCGCACAAATTGCGGCAATTAGTATTACCCAGACCACAGAGCTTGGCACCATCTACACAGCAGCAGAGATCAAAGCACTAGCCGACTTTGCTCACGAGAATAACCTCTATCTGCACGTTGACGGTGCCCGGTTATCTAATGCTGCTGCAGCACTTGATTTATCCTTTAGGGAATTCACCACCGATGTTGGCGTTGATCTAGTTAGCTTTGGTGGCACCAAGATTGGTGCTCTGGCCGCTGAAGCAGTTGTGGTGCTAAATAACAAACTACTTGCCGAGAGTCTGCCATTTTTGAGAAAGACCTCAATGCAGCTACCTAGCAAGATGCGCTTTGTTAGCGCGCAGCTAATTGCACTATTGCAGGATGATCTTGCTATCAATAATGCCAAGCATGCAAATGCAATGGCTAAGCGACTAGATGAGGGTGTTCGTGAACTAGCCGCATCTTCTAATGGTCGGGTTAGTGTTCCTAATCCAACGCAGGCCAATGCTGTTTTCCCTGTATTGCCATTTGATATCATCGAGAAATTGCAAGAGCAGTATCGCTTTTATGTCTGGGACTACCGCACCGGTCAGGTGCGCTGGATGTGTGCCTGGGATACCAGGCCAGAAGATGTCGAAGGACTACTTTCTGCACTCAAGGTTGCGTTAAACTAATTACATGCAACCAAACAAAACAGCCGTTACTGCCGCGCCTATCGCACCTGTTCTAGCCGAACGCTGGAGCCCAAGATCATTTGACCGCGAGTATCTACTCACCCAACACGAAGCCCTATCAATTCTTGAGGCAGGTCGCTGGGCACCCTCGGCTAATAACCTGCAACCTTGGCGCTTTGCCTATATCAGCCGTGAAGACAAGTTACACGATGAGATTTGTAAGCGGGGACTTACCGGATTCAACCAGGCCTGGGCACCGGATGCCTCTGCATTAATTGCAGTCTCGGTGCTAAAAAAGACCGCCGATGGTAAAGACCTACCTAAGGCAATGTATGACGCTGGGCTAGCCGCATCGATGATGTTGGTTCAGGCTCAAGAACTAGGCCTTTATACTCACCACCTAGCCGGTATTGTCCGTGAAGAGATCCAGCAGATACTAAACCTGGATGAGAACCTAGAACTGTTAGTGCTTATTGCCGTTGGCAAGATTGCTCCTGCCGAGCAGCTCGAAGGCCCCGCCTACGAGCGTGAGGTCGCACCTAGGGTTCGCCTAGACCTAGATGAAATCATGATTTACGGTAAGCCGTAAATGATTTTGCAAGCATCGCTTAGCGATCAGATAGCCGGTTGGTTCCCCTCACTAGGTGCAGTGCTTTTCTACCTAGTGGTTTGGGGACTAGTCTTTGCCGGAACTGGTCTATTTATCGGTGCCTTTATACCTTTTATTACCGGTGACTCGCTGGTCTTTGCTGCTGGCCTAGTGGCAGCAAACTCAGATGTGAACATCTGGCTGATGGCTGGTGGTGTCGGTGTTGCCGCCTGGCTAGGAGATCAAGTTGGTTATACCCTCGGCCGTCACTATGGAAGACCCTATCTAGATAAACGACAGGGCAGTTGGATAAAAACCGGTATTGAAAAAAGCGAGAAGCTCTTTCAGGCCTGGGGCTGGTGGGCGATTGTGATTGCAAGATTTATGCCTTGGGCAAGAGTCTTTGTCCCAGCGATTGCCGGCATTGCCAAAATGAACTACTACAAGTTTTTTAGCGCTAACCTTGTTGGCGCATTAGCCTGGGGAACTGGTTTGACTTTAGCCGGTTATTACTCCGCATCAATTCCTGCTGTGAAGAATGCTTCCTATCTGATTGCTGGATTCTTTATTACCGCAAGCATCATCGCGGGTATTAGAGTCTGGTTACGTAACCGTCGTGTCAAGTAGATAAGAAGCAAGTTCGTTAGATTTTTCACGAGCAATAAAATCTAATTCCTGTGCGCTCCAGATTTCAAAGTATTGATCAAATAGTTCACCGTCGCGCTCTTTCCAGCGGTTCTTTCTAACTTGCTCATCTGCTTCTAACCAAACGCTAGCAAGTGCAACCGAAGCGGTATAACTATTTAGTGCTCC
>RHAS01000141.1 GCA_010028615.1 Actinomycetota bacterium | reverse complement strand
CGATAGAAGAAAATACCGGGTTGCTAACCGCTTTGAGATCCGGTGATTGCCTAATCGAAGCTAGAGTCGAGGCTTCTGGAAATTATTTAGCTGCTTCCGCTAAAAAGACTCTTAGGGTACTTCCTGCATCACCAGATTCACCAGCTAACCTAAATTTGGACCTTTCAGATAAATCTGTTGAAATTTCTTGGGAGGCCCCGGAAAATGATGGTGGAACAGCGATTTCAGGTTATTTAGTGACTCTCAAAGCCGAAGAGATAACAAAGACGTGTTCAGCTGGCCCTAACCAGTTAAGTTGCGTAATCAATGGACTTACACCAGGGGTTAGCTACACTGCTCTAGCAGTGACAATCTCTGATTCAGGTCGCTTGCAGTCACTTCCGATCGCTTCCTCCATTACAGTTCCTGCGGAGGAAAGCCAAGGTAAAGACAGCGTAAATGAAAACGAAGCTAACTCGGGTTTGATTGCCCTTGGGCTTATTGTTATTATTCTGGCAACTGGAGGAAGCTTTGCTCTTCTCAAATCCAAAAGAAAGCATTGAAATGAAGGATTCACCCCCAACTTGCGAGAATTGTGGCCAGAAAATGGTTCCGATTGTATATGGCTTCCCAATGCCTGAACTTTTCGAGAAGGCTAAAAAGGGTGAAGTGATTCTTGGTGGCTGCGAAATAAGTTTTAACAATCCGGAATGGGGTTGTAGTAAATGTACAGCTTCAGAAAACAGCGAAAGCTAGGCCAAATATTTGGCTAGTCAGAGTTAAATTCTTTTGTAAACTTCCTCGATTATGCCCGACGGATACTGCTTTTCATCCGTCAAGGTGAAGTTGTTGTAAGCAGTGTCATCTTCGAAAGCTAACACTCCTGATCCAAGGTCTTCTGGGCAGACAAATAGTCGCATGATGTCAATCCGGTTATCTGCCAATAACTGCCTGACAACATTTGCCCCACCCATCACAAACAGGTTGCCTGGATGCCTGCTCGAGACTAGTTGAAGCACTTCCTCGATATCTCCTCCAGTAAAAATCAGTAGGCAGTGGTCTTGGGCCTTGAACACCACTTTCAATTTCAAAATCGAAAGTTGCCCTACCCATCAAAATCGCTGCCGAGCTTCCAATCAGTTGGACGTACCCATAATCCTCACCGCTGGCTAGATACTTCTCCGCCCAACTCATATCCCCGTCAGGGCCAGCTAGATAGCCGTCGCTTGAGATTGCCGCGTAAAAGACGATTTCGCTCACACAACCAAGACTAAGCGAGCATGGGTAAGATTGTCTTACGCTTCGCTGAGGTAGCGAGAAAATCCCCCTTTTAGGAAAAATTTTGAGTAGACCTATTGTCCTTATTGCCGAGGAGTTATCTCCAGCAACGGTCGCTGCACTTGGGCCTGACTTTGAAGTTAGAAATGTCGACGGCACAAACCGCAGCGCACTTCTTGCTGAACTGGCAAATGCTTCGGCAATATTGGTTCGCTCCGCAACTATGGTCGATGCCGAGGCAATCGCTAACGCTCCTAAACTAAAAGTCATCGCTCGAGCTGGCGTTGGTTTGGATAACGTCGATATCAAGGCAGCTACTAGCGCCGGTGTGATGGTGGTAAATGCACCGACTTCAAATGTGATCTCGGCAGCAGAACTAGCTATCGGTCACATCTTCGCTTTAGCTAGAAACATTCCTGATGCCAATGCATCTTTGAAAAGTGGCCAGTGGCAGCGATCGAAATTTACCGGCGTTGAACTTTATGAGAAAACCATCGGTATCGTCGGCCTTGGCCGTATTGGAACGCTCGTTGCCCAGCGCTTAGCAGGCTTTGGAGCAACATTGATTGGTTTCGACCCTTATGTGACTGCCGCAAGAGCGGAACAGATAGGCGTTGAATTAGTTGAGCTTGATGAATTGATGAAGCGCTCGGACTTTATTACTATTCACATTCCAAAGACCCCAGAAACTACAGGGCTTATCGGTGCTGAGCAATTTTCAATTGCAAAACCGAATCTAAGAATTGTCAACGCCTCACGCGGTGGCATCATCGATGAGGATGCGCTGTATCAGGCACTAAAAACAAACAAGATAGCTGCTGCTGGTTTGGATGTTTTTGTCAACGAACCGCCAACTGGATCTCCACTACTGGAACTAGAAAACATTATTGTTACTCCTCACCTGGGTGCTTCAACTGATGAAGCCCAAGAGAAAGCTGGTATTTCAGTAGCCAAGAGCGTTCGGTTAGCACTGGCTGGAGATTTGGTGCCGGATGCGGTTAACGTCGCCGGCGGCGTTATCGATCCTTCGGTGCGGCCCGGTATTGCTCTTATGGAGAACATGGGGCAGCTGCTATTTGGAATTTCCGGTGGAAACGTTGCTTCAATCGATGTTGAGGTTCGTGGCGAGATTGCCGCGCACGATGTGTCGGTGCTAAAACTTGCGGGACTAAAGGGCTTCTACCAAAATGCTGTTACCGAGCAGGTCTCTTATGTGAATGCGCCACTGCTTGCCGAATCTAGGGGAGTGGAAGTTAGGCTATCGGTTGATTCGAAGAGTGAAGAGTATCGCAATGTGACCACCATTCGAGCTGGTCTGCAAGATGGTTCGGTCTATTCGGTTTCTGGAACTGTGATTGGTCCAAAGCTGATTCAAAAGATTGTGAACATCAACGGGTATGACATCGATCTGGCTGTTGCCAAGCACATGGTACTGATGATCTATAGCGATCGACCTGGCGTTGTAGCTATTTACGGTAAAGCATTTGCTGAAAATAACATCAATATTGCAGCCATGCAGATTGCCAGAAATTCTAAGGGCGGTAAGGCGCTGTCGATTATCACCGTAGATTCGCCAGTGCCGACAGAAGTGCTTGAGCAAGTTGCTGTGGCAATCGATGCGGAAGTGCTAAAGGCAATTAACCTAGGGCTTGATTAACGACTCTCATCCAAAGAGAGTTCTCTACCTGAATCGACCCAAGCCTGGGTGCCACCGGCAACCGAAACAACATCGAACCCTTGGCCTTCTAGGTAGTTGGCAATAGTCATGGACCTCACCCCTCCTAG
>RHAS01000015.1 GCA_010028615.1 Actinomycetota bacterium | reverse complement strand
CTTCGATGGCCTCTGTCCTAGCGTCGATGTTCTTTTTGAAGCTTGGTAAAACTTTGAACCAAAAGAAGACCAGCAGAATCGCGAAAACAACTGCTGACCAAATAATGTCGGCAGGTGCCGGCAGCAACGGGTTTGCAGACCCAGCGGCACGGACGATCTCGTAGATTCCTAAAGTCATGTTTTTAAATTTTCAGACTAAGCGGTAAAGATGAATGGGGTTGCAAGACCGATAAGGGCAAGCGCCTCGGTAAAGGCGATACCTAGCCACATGGTTACCTGAAGACGGCTAGCCAATTCTGGTTGGCGAGCGATAGATTCGATGGTCTTAGAAACAACTAGACCTACACCGATACCTGGGCCAATCGCGGCAAGGCCATAGCCGATTACACCGAGGTTACCGCTAATCTGTGATACCTGAGTCGCAGCTTCTGCTGCTAAGTGAATAATTTGCACTTTATTTTCCTTCCATGTTTTTCAGCTAACTTTTGCTAGCCCTTAGTTCTTAGTGTTCATCTGCCAACGAGAGTTGGATGTAAACAGTTGTTAGCAGAGTGAATACGTAAGCTTGCAGGAATGCCACCAGCATCTCGAAGAGTGTGAAGACAAACCCAAAAGTAAAGGTTCCAACACCCATCAGCTTGAAGATGCCGTCGGTGTTGAAAAAGAAGAACTGGGTTGCCGTAAAGCAAAGCACCAGTAGCAAGTGGCCAGCAATCATGTTCATCATTAGACGAAGAGCTAGGGTTACTGGACGAAGGATGAATGTTGAAAGAAGTTCGATCGGGGTAACTAGGACATAAAATGCCGGTGGCACACCTGAAGGAAATAGTGAGTTCTTGAAAAAGTAGATTCCGTGCTTTTTTACACCTGCATAAATGAAAGTTACATATGCTGCTGCGGCCAGAACCAATGGGAGTCCGATAACGGAAGTTCCAGCAATATTTAGACCTGGAATAATTCCCGTTATATTCATACCCAACACCACGAAGAAGATCGTGGTCAGAAGTGGCAGGAATCTATCGCCGTCTTTTTCACCGAGTTGCTCGTGAGCAATTGACTTTCTCACAAAGTTCAAAGCGATCTCACCAAACATCTGGAAACGGCTAGGAACATAATTGGCCGTAGCAACGCTCTTTCTGAAGCGATTAGCCCACATGGTGAAAAGCACAAGGATGATTGTCAGCACTAGGAAACGAATCAGCATGATTCGGTTGATTTCGAACCAAGTGCCCTCGAAGAAAATTACCTGAGGATAAAACTCGTTAATTGACGGAGCCTCAAAGCCACCTTCACCTTCGGTGACTGGCTTAACTACTGTGTTAAGCAGCGACAACGTTTTAGCGAACAGCTTGGTCTCCTGTTTCGGGGCAAGGTTGAGCCTTGCGGCGATTTACAGTGCTTTTTCGCCCTCTAATACTCGAGAGCGACACCTAAATGTTATCAGTTGCGGATACCCCGAAAATGCCGAAATGGGCAAATTCTTGGCAAACTAGGGCAGCTTTACTTCTGGGGATAACCGAGCCCTGGACACTACCCAGGTGTCCAAAACTAGCCCACCAATAACTGCGGCCACGACAGTGAAAAAGACGATCGGCCTAGCCTCCGAGACCAGCCACTCGGCTCGGTTCAAATAACTGAAAATCACGAGAAAAAGGACCATCTTTATCAGCCACCCGCCAAGCACCATGGCCAGGAGTCCCCCGATTTTAAGCCTTGCTCCGAAAAGCACGCTGAGAATGGTCAAAACGGTAAAGAGAAAAGCCGCGGCTGAACCTGCCCAAGCTGCGAAAATACCGGATGTTCCAGCTAGAAAATAGCCAACGACTGAGGCAACCAGAGCTATCACTGAAACCAGTAGCGCTCCTAACCAGCTGACCCTTCGCATCACGCTATTGAGATCGTCAAACATGAGCAACTACCTTTCCTTTTCGAGATTTCACTACAGCTGGCCAGAATGTGTAGAGAAGTGACACGGAGGCCGAGGCCGCGGCAAACAAAATTACCCAAATCAAATCAGTCAAAAACAGCATCAGGCAGCTTACCGAAACAGTCGCGCTCCACAGGTAAAAAACCAGCACTGAACCTAGATGAGAATGACCAAAATCTTGTAGCCGGTGATGCAGATGTTTGCGATCTGCGGCAAAAGGTGACTTACCTGCGGCCAGACGCCGAAGCACTGCTAGCGCAAAATCCAATAACGGCAAAATCAAAATTGAGATTGGCAAAATTAGCGGCAGGATTGCCGGCACCAAATCGCTCCGATTGAGAGAAGCCGGGTCAATCTGCCCAGTAACCGTAAGCGCAGAGGTTGTCATGAGTAGGCCTAGAAGTAAGGCTCCGCCATCACCCATAAAGATTTTCGCGGTATGCCAGTTGTGCGGCAAAAAGCCAACACACATTCCAATCACAATCGCTGAAATCATGCTGGCCAGGTTGAAATAATTTGTTGGAGAAATCTCCTGTGCGAGCAGATAGGAATAAACAAAAAAGACAACGGTGCCGATTAGCACCACTCCGGCAACTAGTCCGTCTAAACCGTCAATGAAGTTCACTGCGTTCATGATTAACACAGCCAAAAACACAGTGACCACAAAAGAAACCCCAAAGGACCCGACAGTGATTCCAAATATTGGTAGCGAGACGATTTGGACCCCGTTCCAGGCCAACACCGCGGCAGCGATAAATTGCCCAGCTAGCTTTAGCGTCCAATCCAAGTCATAGATGTCATCAACAAAGCCAACCGCAGTGATAATTAGCGCGGCACCCGCGATGGCAATAATCGGGGTCGGATCGCTAAATACCACGTCAAACCAGCCAATTGGCGCGGCAATCATTAGAGAAACAACAAAGCCAAGAAACATTGCAACTCCCCCGATTCTCGGGGTCGGCTTTTTATGGATGTCTCTGGAACGAATCGCTTTTGGATAAATCTCGTATCTTGCCGCTAGCTTTCGAACTAAAAATGTTGCTAGATAGGTCACCACACCGGCAACCGCCATAAGCAATAGGTACGCTCTCACTTATTCGGCTTTCGCCTCTAGCAGATCACCAATTACAGATCGAATCTTTGCTTCACTAAGCGCTCCACGACGAATAACTTTTACTGAACCAGTTGTAGTTAGATTGCCATCTGAGTCATAACTATCCACCAAGTTGGTCATGTCAAGAATTGTCGATGCTTCCCCTTTTGGACTTGATCCCGAGTCAAGATAAACGGCAACCGATTCTTGAAGATAATCAAAAGCCTGCTGACAAGTAATTGCTGCTGGCTGACCTGTTAGGTTAGCGCTGGAAACAGCAAGCGGTCCGGTTTCTTCGATTAGTGCAAGTGCAATCTTGTGATCTGGAACTCGAAGCGCAACTGTTCCTCTAGTTTCGCCAAGATCCCAATCAATTGAAGGTTGCGCTTTGAAAATCATGGTTAGCGCACCTGGCCAAAAAGTTTCAGCAAGTTTGATTGCTGCATCTGGAATTGAATCAACCAAAGCCCTTGCTTGATTTAATCCAGTTACCAGCACTGGCGGTGGCGATTGCCTACCGCGGCCTTTGGCGTCGAGCAGCGCTTGAACCGCTTCGGGGGAAAAAGCATTAGCGGCAATTCCATAAACGGTATCGGTAGGTAAAACAACTAGTTCGGTTCGACCGAGTGCGACCTTAGCCAAACGCATTCCGGTTAACAGCTCGGTATCGACTGAGCAATCGAAAATTCTTTGCACTTGCCTACTCCTACCTACTAGCACTTACCATGCGATCGCGGCCTGCCAAATCTTTTCCAGTTTCAACATTCTGCCAACCATAGTCAAGCAGAACTTGCCGAACTGAAGCACCTTGCATTTCAGCGTGCTCAATAACTAGTTTCCCACCTGGCCTTACTAATTCGAGTGCGCGGGAGACAACTTTGCGGACCAAGTCCAAACCGTCTGAACCTCCGTAGAGTGCCATCGCTGGATCGTGCAGGTGAACCTCAGGATAAATAGGAATCATTTCATCTGGAATATAAGGAGGGTTTGATACCAGCAGGTCAACCTTTCCTTTCAAATCTGGGAAAGCTTCAGCCAAATCACCTTGCAGTAAGACTGCACCAGGAGCGTATTTGGCAAAATTCACTCTGGTGTAGTTAAGTGCATCTTGGCTTAGTTCAACTGCATAAACAGAAGCCGAAGGGCGTTCAACGGCTATGGATAGTGCGATAGCTCCAGAACCGGTAGCCAGATCCACTACCACCGGTGCACTTAATTCCATGGAGTCAAGAAGCTCAAGTGCTTTCTCAACAACTGTTTCTGTTTCAAACCTGGGAACAAAGACCCCCGGACCCACCTGTAGTTCAAGAGTTCGAAAGTTTGCAACTCCGGTTAGGTGCTGCAGCGGCTCCCTTTGCGCTCGACGAGTAGCCAAACTAAGAAACGTCTCAAGCGCTGCAATATCGATTTCACCACCGGTAATTGCCTGAGATAAAAGTTCTCCACGGTTTAGCCCTAGGACAAAGCCAAGGAGAATTTCTGCATCAGCCTGAGCCGACTCTATTCCTGCAGCGGAGAACTTCTGCGTTGTTTGCGCTAGAAGGTCCTGAAGCTTCATTAGCTCGCTTCCCCGAGAGCCGCCAGTCTTGCTTCCTCATCGGCGCTAATCGCCGACTGCACTACCGGTTCCAGAGCCCCATCCATCACCTGATCTAGGTTGTATGCCTTGTAGCCGGTGCGGTGATCGGCAATTCTATTTTCTGGGAAGTTATATGTTCGAATTCTTTCGCTGCGGTCAACGGTTCTAACCTGCGACTTTCTTGCAGCGCTCTGCTCTGCATCGATAGCTTCCTGCTGGGCAGCCAAAAGTCTTGCTCGAAGCACGCGCATGGCAGCTTCACGGTTTTGCAGCTGTGATTTTTCATTTTGCATGGAAACTACAATTCCAGTTGGCAAGTGAGTGATTCGAACTGCGGAGTCCGTGGTGTTTACCGATTGACCACCAGGTCCTGAAGATCTAAATACATCGATTCGTATTTCGTTTGGACTGATTTCAACTTCTTCTGGTTCATCGACTTCAGGAAAAACTAGTACTCCAGCTGCCGAAGTGTGTATACGTCCCTGTGTCTCAGTAACCGGAACGCGCTGGACACGATGAACTCCACCTTCATATTTCAGGTGGGCCCAAACCCCTTCAGCCGGATCAGCCGAGTTGCCCTTGATAGCCAGCTGAACATCCTTATAGCCACCAAGATCCGATTCGTTTTTATCCAAAATCTCAGTCTTCCAACCTTTTCCGTTGGCGTACTGGATATACATTCGCAAAAGATCAGCGGCAAATAGTGCAGATTCTGCGCCACCCTCACCCGCTTTGATTTCCATAATCACATCACGACCATCATCTGGGTCACGCGGAATTAGTAGTCTTCTTAGTTTCTCGTTAGCCTCGTGCAGTTTTTCTTCGAGGGTTGGAATTTCTGCAGCGAACTCTTCATCCTCTTTTGCCATTTCTTTAGCTGCCGCTAAATCTTCCTGCAAAGAATTTACGCTGTGGTAGGCCGCTACGATTGCATTCAGTTCGGCATAACGACGGTTTAGCTTTTTAGCCAGGGTTGGGTTAGCGTGCACCGATGCATCGGATAGTTGACTTTGCAGTTGTGCATGCTCAGCCAGCAAAGCCTGGACTGAAGCTAACATTATTCTCCGTCGGAACCGTTAGGAACTGGCATTGACTTTTGAACCATCATCAAAAACTCAACGTTGCTCTTAGTTTCCTTCAAACGGTTCAGTACAAGTTCAAGTGCCTGCTGTTGCTCTAGGCCGGCAAGTGCACGACGAAGCTTCCAAACAATCTTGGTTTCGTCTGGACTCATCAGCATTTCCTCACGGCGAGTACCAGAAGCGTTAACATCAACGGCTGGGAAGATGCGCTTGTCAGCTAGTGAACGTGACAGGCGAAGCTCCATGTTTCCAGTTCCCTTGAACTCTTCGAAGATAACCTCGTCCATCTTCGATCCGGTCTCAACTAGAGCGGTTGCGAGAATCGTCAACGAGCCGCCATCTTCAATGTTTCTAGCCGCACCGAAGAAGCGCTTTGGTGGATAAAGTGCCGATGAATCAACACCACCGGAGAGAATACGACCGGATGCTGGAGCTGAGAGGTTGTAGGCACGGCCAAGACGAGTAATCGAGTCAAGCAGCACAACCACGTCGTGACCTAGTTCAACTAAACGCTTAGCTCTTTCAATTGCCAACTCGGCAACCGTAGTGTGATCTTCGGCTGGGCGGTCAAATGTTGAGGCGATAACCTCACCCTTGACGGTGCGCTGCATGTCGGTAACTTCTTCTGGACGCTCGTCAACCAGCACGACCATAAGGTGGACCTCTGGGTTATTTGCCGAGATGGAGTTGGCGATTGCCTGAAGTACCAGAGTCTTACCAGCCTTAGGTGGCGAAACAATCAGACCACGCTGGCCCTTACCGATCGGAGCAACCAGATCGATAATTCTGGTAGAAAGTTTGGTTGGTTCGGTTTCTAGCCTCAACCTGGTCTGCGGATATAGCGGAGTCAACTTGCCAAATTCAACACGTCCCGCTGCATCCTCTGGTGTCTGACCGTTGATTGAGTCAACGCGGACAAGGGCATTGAATTTTTGTCTACCCTGGTGTTCGCCATCACGCGGCTGGCGAATAGCTCCGATGACAGCATCACCTTTACGCATTGAATATTTCTTGACTTGACCTAGTGATACGTAAACGTCGTTCGGACCTGCAAGATAACCACTGGTTCTGACGAATGCATAGTTATCCAGAATGTCTAGAATTCCAGCTACTGGAATTAGAACATCATCTGGAGAGATTTCTGGTTCAACATCATCACGATCGCGGTTACGGTTGCGATCACGGTCACGGAAACGATCATTTCGGTTACGATTACGATTACGATTACGTCCACCGCCTTGGCGCTCTGGTCGTTCACTATCGTATTCACGCTGTGGTCGATCGGTCTTTACTTCTTCTTGCACCTCGGCTGATTTCTCAACCTTAGGCTCTGCCGCTGCAACTTCCGCTGCCTCACTGGTCTTACGCGTACGAGTCGTCTTCTTTGGTTCGCTACCCTCCGCTACTTCTGGAGTCGCACTGACTCTTCTGGAACGCTTAGGGGCGCTATCGTTTTGGATTTCATCCATGTATTTTTGCTCTTTCTTGTATGACAATCGGTTTCAGTAGTTGAGGTGGATTGTCCTGCTGCACGAGCTACTCGTGCTCTATCCGTAAAACTTTTACGGGATTTGGTACCAAATTGCTATGAACTAGCGGTACCTGATAACTGTAGCACCTTTGAAATCAACCGCCAACAGCAACGGGCGCCATTGTGGGAAATTCTTAGCCGCCAGGCGGGCCGCCTCCAAACGCTGGGCGGGGTCGCTGGCGAGCACCAAAACGGAAGGTCCCGCCCCGGAAACCACTGCCGCATGGCCTTCTTTCCTCAGCATGGCAATCAGCGACTCGGTCTCAGGCATGGCCGAGGCCCGGTAGTTCTGGTGCAGGCGATCTTCGGTTGCTGCCAAAAGTAGCTCTGGGGATTGGGTCAAAGCCGCAATCAAAAGCGCTGACCTAGACACGTTGAAAACCGCGTCGTCATAGGGTACCGAGGCGGGTTGCAGACTTCTAGCCAACTCGGTGGACATCTTATTTTTGGGAACCAATACCAAGGGAGAAACACCTCGGTGAACATATAGCTTCTTGTGCTTAGGGCCTGCTTGATCTTGCCATGCGATGGTAAGACCGCCGAAAAGTGCTGGAGCTACGTTATCCGGATGTCCCTCTAAATCGGTAGCGAGCTCTAAAAGCTTTCCTGAACTGAACTCAACTATCCCATCAAGTAATCCTTTTGCTGCCATGATGCCAGCGACAACAGCCGCTCCAGAAGATCCCATCCCCCGACCGTGCGGAATGTAATTATGTGCCGTTAACCGAAGCCCGGGTACCGGCACTCGCGATTGGGCAAAGGTGTGTAATAGTGATTTGACGATTAGGTTTTGTTCCCCAGTAGAAACTTCACCTTCACCTTCACCTAGAACTTTTACCTGAATGTCTGGGCTGTCTACCGCTTCAACTTCTAGCTCGTCGTAAAACGATAGTGCCATTCCTAGAGTGTCGAAACCAGGGCCTAAGTTTGCAGAAGTTGCTGGAACTTTTACAACAACTCTTCTACCGATAATGTCATTTGCTTCATCGAATCTCATTTGATGCGCTCCAGACCGAGAAGTTCGGCAACTTGCGCTGCATCTTTAGAACACGATGTTGGCTCTACATCGTTACCCGATTCATCCTTTAGTGCCCAGCCGACATCTTTGAGACCGTGACCGGTGACTGTGATGACAATCTTCGCCTTGGAATCTACTTTTCCGAGCTTGGCAAACTTCAATAAACCTGCAGCGCCTGTGGCCGATGATGGTTCAACAAAAACACCAATCTCATTTGATAGCCAGCGATGCATCGACAAGATTTCTTGGTCGGTAACAAAATCGAACTCGCCGCCAGAAACTTTTTGGGCGTTAAGGGCAAGATCCCAAGATGCAGGATTACCAATACGGATAGCAGTGGCAATCGTCTCAGGTTTTGCAATTGGGTGTCCGGCAATAAACGGAGCAGCGCCTTCAGCCTGAAAACCTAATTGCTTCGGTAGATTCTTTATTTGACCGGCCTGCTGCAACTCCAAGTAGCCCTTGAAATAAGCCGAGTAGTTTCCAGCATTACCGACTGGCATAACGTGATAGTCGGGTGCAAAACCTAGGGCATCAAAAACTTCAAAGCTGGCTGTCTTTTGACCTTCCAGTCGGTCTGGGTTGACCGAATTAACCAAATGGACAGCGTAGTGCTCGCTCAAATCCCGAGCCAGCACCAAACAGTCATCAAAGTTTCCCTGCACCTGGAGGATTTCTGCCTTATGGGCTATAGCTTGAGCTAGTTTGCCAAGGGTGATCTTTCCTTCGGGGATTAGAACAACGGATTTAATTCCTGCCTTGGCAGCGTATGCCGCAGCACTTGCCGAAGTGTTTCCTGTTGAAGCACAAATAACAGCCTTGGCTCCGTGCGCCACCGCCTTGGAAACGGCCATTGTCATGCCGCGATCTTTAAATGAGCCGGTCGGGTTCATTCCCTCGACTTTGAGCCAGACTTCTCCGGCTCCAACTAGTTTGGCTAACGCTGGCGCATGCACCAGTGCGGTACCGCCCTCGCCAAGGGTAATTATTGGAGTGTCGGCATCAATGTCCAAGCGATCAAAGTATTCGGTTATTACACCGCGCCAAAGTTTCGCCATCTACTCGCCCTCCACTCGAATTACCGAGGTAACTTCTTCAACAGCACTGCTTGACTGAAGAGCTGCCACCACTGCTGCCAGAGATAAATCAGTGGCAAGGTGAGTTCCAATTTCCAGCCATGCAGTGGTTTCCGCTTCAATCATTTTTGCTGACTGCTCGACGGTCTCAATAGAAACTCCGTGCTCTGCAAAAATCGAGGCAATCTGCGCTAAGACACCCGGCTGGTCAGAAACCGCCAAGGTAATTTGGTACCTGGTCGTTACTCGGCTAATCGGTAGCACTGGGAGATCCGCATGTGCAGAATCTGCCAAACCTGGACCACCAGCAACGTGACGTTTTGCAGCAGAGACTAAATCTCCCATGATTGCCGATGCTGTCTGCAAGCCTCCTGCGCCAGAGCCATAGAACATAAGTGAACCTGCAGCTTCAGCTTCCACGAATACAGCGTTGAATGCTCCGCGAACAGATGCCAGTGGGTGTTCAAGTGGAATCATCGCTGGATATACTCTGACCGATATTCCCTCAGGCTCGGTCTCGGTTGCGGAAATCTTTTCGCAAATGGCTAAAAGCTTAATTACATAGCCGTCGCGCTTTGCAGCTGCAATCTGCTCGCTGGTAATTTTGCTAATTCCCTCACGGTAAACCCGATCGATAGGCACCTCTGTATGAAAAGCAAGGGAAGCCAAAATTGCAGCCTTCTGTGCAGCATCGTATCCTTCGATGTCCAAAGTTGGATCTGCCTCTAAATATCCAAGCTTGGTAGCTTCCTCCATAGCCTGCTTTAGTGAAACACCGGTTGAATCCATGCGATCCAAAATGTAGTTCGTTGAACCGTTTACGATTCCCATGATTCGCCGAACCTTATCACCAGCTAAAGATTCACGTAGTGGCCTAATGATTGGAATAGCTCCAGCTACTGCTGCCTCAAAGTAAAGCTGGGCACCTACCTGCTCAGCCGCTTCAAATAGTTCTTCACCGTTATTAGCCAGTAGAGCTTTATTAGCCGTAATCACATCGCTGCCAGAATTTAGCGCTTGCAGGATATATGTCCTAGCCGGCTCAATACCACCTAAAACTTCGATCACTATATCAGCACCAAGAATTAGCGCTTCGGGAGAAGTGGTCAAAAGTTCAGTTGGGATCTGATAGTCACGGACCGATTGTTTATCGCGGACTAGAACGCCAACTAACTCAAGTTCAGCGCCAACTCTAAGTGCTAATTCCTTCTTGTTTTCCAAAAGAATCTTGGCAACTTGAGAGCCGACTGAACCAGCGCCAAGCAGGGCTATGCGAAGAGGTCTGTATTCGATCATGATTTAGCCTTCACATCTCTTGCCAACAGGTCTTGCTCTGTTTCGGCGCGAACCAACAGTTCAACTTTGCCATTCTCGACTGCCACCATCGCAGCTCTAGGTAGGTAGTTGTAGTTACTCGAAAGCGAGTAACAGTAAGCGCCAGTGGTAGCCACGGCCAATAAGTCGTAAGGCGCAACATCTTCTGGCAAATAACCATCACGCACTACGATGTCTCCAGATTCACAGTGCTTACCAA
>RHAS01000140.1 GCA_010028615.1 Actinomycetota bacterium | reverse complement strand
TCTCTAGATCTTGACGGGTCAACGCGATAGAAGCGCTCAAAGATTCGCTCTTGCTGATCAACCGGAATTCCAATTCCAGTATCAGTGACCGAAACTTCAGCGAAATCTCCTTCAACCGAAAGACCAACGCCTACCTGAGAATTTGCTTCGCTGTAGATAACAGCGTTTTCAATTAGGTTCTTGATCGCCATTGCAAGGAGTTCACGATCGCCATGAATCATTACATCCGGTGCCACATCAAAAGTTAGTTTCACTCCGCGTCTATCAGCCAAGAACAAATTGGCATCCACTGCTTCAGCGATAACGTCACCTAGTGCAAAGCTCTCAGACTCCCCACCAATATCTCCGGCCTGAATTCTGGATAGTTCAATGATGCGATTTACCAGAGAGCCAAGTCTTTTTGCTTCGCGTTGTAAGTTGCCAGCAAATTTCTTTGTCTGTTCGGCATCGTCTACTGACACCTGCAAAGCTTCGGCCAATAGTGAAATTGCGCTAATCGGGGTCTTTAGCTCATGTGAGATGTTTTCAACAAAGTCGTAGCGAACATCCTCTAGACGTTTAGCCTCGGTTTTATCTTCAACTAGCAAAATCACTAAATCCTCGCTAAGCATCGTCGCTCTGGCCGATAAATATTGTTTAGCGGCTTTGAAATTCTTTTGAAAATATAATTCAGCAGTTTGCGGAGCTTTGCTCGACCGTGCCAGATTGACTAAGTCTTTTAGTTCCTGATTGGTCAGTTTTTCGTACTCTACCAATCCCATGTTCTCAGCCTGAGAGCTTTGATTGATCACTTCATTAGCACTGTTTAGAATAACCCCAGCGGTTTCCAAGACTTCAAGAAAGGCCACAGCCTGGGCAGCTGCCTTCTTGGGATTTGATGTCTTGACCACTGAAATAACTCCAAAATATTTGTTTACTAAGTTAACCTTATTTGGATTCTTCCAGCCCTACACTTGAAATAACAGGGAAAAGCTGGCTTGTTCATCAATGTTTACCAACACTTAGCCCTTTATTTACGCACGTATGGAAGTGTCTCGAAAGGTGGAGAGGTTATGTCAATGACTCAGGTATTTCAAAAAGAACTAATCGAGGTGCAGGATCGTCTGGTCGACCTATCGGAGTCGGTCACCGAAATCATGGAAAAGGCTTCTATGGCATTCCTCAATTCAGATGTCAAAAAAGCCGATGAGGCAATCGCCCTGGCAGAAGTCAGCGAGCAGCGTGCTTTGGCTATCGATGAACTAGCTATCCGCATACTTTCAAGACAGTCGCCGGTGGCAAGAGATCTGCGCATCTTGGTATCTGCCCTTCGAATCTCTGCATCGCTGGAAAGAATGGGAGCGCTAGCTGGACACATAGCCACAATTGCCAGATTTAGGTATCCAGAAAGTGCTGTTCCAGAAGCATTGCGCAAAACCTTTAGTGAAATGGGTGCACTTGATTGTGCTCTGAGTAGAAAGCTAACTCAACTACTTAGAAACACCGATGTGGATTTGGCTAGAAGCATCCAGGCAGAGGACGAAAGAGTTGATGAACTTCATCGCTCAGTTTTTGATTTAGTGCTAAGCAGCACTTGGAAAGAAAATGCGATGTATACCGTGGATGTCACTTTGGCGTCCCGTTATCACGAAAGATTCGCCGATCACGTTGTAGATATCTCAGCCAAGGTCGCCTACCTGACCACCGGCGAGTGGTCAGAACTGGAAGGTTAGTTCTTTCCCTGGTTAGCAACCGCCGCAGCGCCAGCTGCAGCAGCTTCAGGATCTAGATATTCTCCACCGGCAATAACCGGCTTAAAATTTGCATCGAGTCTATAGACCAGTGGAATCCCAGTTGGGATATTTAATTCTGCAATGTCAGAATCACTTATGCCATCTAGGTGCTTCACCAATGCTCTTAGTGAATTGCCATGGGCGGTTACCAACACTGTTCTACCTTTGAATAGGTCTTGACTGATTTCGCTTTCCCACAATGGAAGCATTCTGGCTAAGACATCTTTTAGGCACTCGGTTTTAGGAATGTTGCTACCAAGATCTGCATATCTTTCATCATTAGCCTGGGAGTATTCGCTGTCATCGGCAATCGGAGGCGGTGGCACATCAAAGGATCTGCGCCAAATCTGAAACTGCTCTGGGCCATATTCGTCTAGAGTCTGAGCCTTATCCTTACCCTGCAGCGCTCCATAGTGGCGCTCATTTAGTCGCCAATCTCTTTTCACATCTATCCAAGAGCGATCTGCGGCATCGAGAGCGATGTTCGCGGTGTTGATGGCCCTTTTTAGCCTGCTGGTATAAAGCAGATCTGGCTTTAGCCCCGACTCGGCTAGCAGCTCACCGGCACGTTTAGCCTCTTGTCGACCTAGGTCGCTTAGATCAACATCAACCCAGCCGGTGAAGAGATTCTTCTGATTCCAGATGGAATTACCGTGCCGCAAAAGAATAAGTGTGTATTCAGCCATGCCCCAAGTTTATCTAGTTAGCCTTAACTCGTGTTGCGCAGACCAGTCGGTGTCATTACCCGTGGGACAACTAACCCCAATCGGCTAAGAAGAGTCGACCGGGTGCCAACCCAACTACATCAATTGAGTTATTACAACGGGTAAGAAAGATAAACCCGCATGCAAAAGTACTCGGTATTGAAATAGATCCGGAACGTGTAGCGAGGGCAAAACCATTCGAAACTGAAAATCTGAAATTTGAGCTGGGCGGTTTTGAAATACCGCAGCCTAATTCCATGAATCAACCGATTTCAATAATCCGAGCAATGAATGTGCTCAGGCAATACAACGAGGTTCAAGTTTCTGACTCTTGGCATTTAATGCAGGAGCGGCTTGGGCCAAAAGGATTAATTGTCGAAGGAACCTGCGATGAGATTGGTCGATTAGCCAGTTGGCTAACATTGGATGCTAACGGACCGAAAACACTGACCCTTTCTTTTCGATTACTAGGACTTGAATTACCTGCCACGGTGGCCGAACGTTTACCAAAGGCACTTATTCACAAAAATATTTCTGGCTACGCAATTCATGATTTTCTTTTGCAACTAGATAAGGCTTGGCA
>RHAS01000139.1 GCA_010028615.1 Actinomycetota bacterium | reverse complement strand
GCCGGTTTAGCCTATTATTTGTCTGCTAAACGCCCTGATGTATCTCCTGATCGTGTCGCCATGTTAAAAATGGACTACGAGCAGCAGTGGGAGTTTGCTTCTACCGAGGACCGTGAAAAGGCCGCTAACCGCTACGTGCCTCGGATGTTGTTTTATTGAGGTGACTTATGCCATCTAAGTTTGCCTCCGGTAAATATGCTATTGCGGAATGTGATCGTTGTGGTCAGCGTTACAAACTGAAAGAGCTAAAGAAACTCGTAGTCAAAACTAAATTAATGAGTACTAAGGTCTGCCCTGCTTGTTGGGATCCAGACCATCCTCAGCTTTCTCTAGGTTTATATCCGGTTAATGATCCGCAAGCCGTACGTGAGCCTAGACCAGATGTGAGTTATAAAGTTTCAGGTACAAGTGGGTTACAGACAATAACTAACGGCGCCGGTATTTACGGTGTCGGTACGCCGGAAAGTGGCAGTAGGATTATCCAGTGGGGTTGGAATCCGGTCGGGGGTTCTAGGTCTAATGATGACGGGTTGACTCCAAACTACTTGGTTTTAAACATTGAAATTGGTACAGTCACGGTAGTGACTACATAGGAGCTTGTGATGGATGCAAAGAAAGCAGTTCACGCGCATGAGAAGCATATGCACCCCGGTAAGCCTGTGACAAAACTGGCTAAAGGCGGTAAGACTAATATGCAGATGCGTCAGCTTGGCCGTAATCTCGCCAAGGTCGCCAATCAGAAAAAATCGGTTCGTAGCGTCCGTAAGACGGGAGTCTGACATGGCTAAGTTCAGCATGAAACAGGGCGGCAAAGAGGTCGGCCCCGCTAAAGTGTACGCACCCCCGCACACTATGAGTAACGGTAAGGTTAAACTCGGTAACGGCTACGATGCTGAACCGTCTAAGGCTAATGCCGTTAATATGTCTGTGAGCGGTATTGACCGTGAAGGCTATAACCCTGCCCCCAAGACCACGGGCATCAAGATGCGTGGTACTGGAGCGGCGACTAAGGGTGTGATGTCCAGAGGGCCGATGGCGTGAATTACACGCAGCTTAGTGACGCGATTGTCGCGTATACAGAAAATACGAGCAGCGATTTTGCTGCTCAGATCCCTACTTTTGTCAAACAGGCAGAACAGCGGATCTATAACACTGTTCAATTTCCGTCGCTAAGGAAAAATGTTACCGGAGTGACTTCGACAAATAATAAGTATTTATCCTGCCCTAATGATTTTTTAGCCGTTTATTCTATGGCGGTTATAGATGGTACTGGGGCGTATGAATATTTGTTAAACAAAGATGTTAATTTTATTCGTCAGGCATATCCGGTTCCTACTAGTACTGGGATACCTAAGTACTATGCGTTGTTTGGCCCGACAGTAAGCGGGGTTACAATCACCAACGAATTGTCATTTATTCTTGGACCGACTCCAGATACTATCTACAACGTAGAGTTGCATTATTACTATTACCCTGAATCAATCACCACAGCTACGACTACATGGCTCGGAGATAATTTTGATTCAGTGCTGTTGTACGGTTCTATTGTTGAAGCTTATACCTATATGAAGGGTGAGCAAGACATGATGACACTGTACAATCAAAAATATATGGAAGCCTTAGCTCTTGCTAAACGTCTTGGTGATGGTATGGAGCGGCAAGACGCGTACAGATCTGGGCAGTTTAGACAGGCGGTGACTTGATGGCTATTGAGCAAGGCGCCACTAATGCATTTAGAACGGGCCTACCTTCAGGCACGTTTAACTTTGCTTCGGACACTTTTAAGATAGCTTTGTATATTGCAACGGCTGACTTAGGTCCGGCTACAAGTGCTTATACAACTTCAGGTGAAATTACAGGGACAGGTTATTCTGCGGGCGGGTTAGTGTTGACGGTTTCTGTACAACCTACTGTTGGTGCGGATCCAAATAATACCGTTGCTTATTTATCATTTAACAATGCTTTGTGGAATCCTGCTGCATTTACTTGCCGTGGAGCATTGATTTACAAATCAGGCGGTGGTAATCCAACAGTCTGTGTTTTAGACTTTGGGTCGGATAAGACTTGTACGACGACGTTTGAAATACAGTTTCCTAGTGCAACTAGCACTAGCGCGATTATTCGTATTGCTTAAAGGAGCGATCATGTTCAACAAAGATACAGCAACATCCACTGACAATGTAGCGGCGGGTCTGGTCGCTAAGACTGGATTTTCAGAGTCTGCTAAAGCCGGTGGCGTGTTTAAAGTCGAGTGTGTCGGCGCCGATGGCGTTGTTAAATGGACTGATGAAATGCATAACCTTGTGGTCAACGAGGGGCTGCAAGACATGAATACTCAGTTCTTTAAAGGCGCCACTTATACGGCTGCTTGGTATTTGGGGCTTGTTACTGGCCCCGGTTCCAGCACTACCTATGCCGCTGCGGATACGCTTTTGACCCACGGTGGTTGGACTGAGTTCACCAACTATGCGGGTTCCAGAAAAGCGGTCACCTTCGGTACTGCAACTACTGCTGACCCGTCAGTCATTAGCAATAGTGCCGCGCCGTCTCAGTTCAGCATTACGGGTGCGGGTGGTACGGTTGCAGGTGCGTTCCTGTGTTCGGTTGCTTCCGGAACTGCCGGTATTTTGTTTTCTGAAGCTGATTTCCAGTCCCCCGGTGACCGGGTTGTGGTGTCTGGTGACACGCTGAATGTTACGTATACGTTCAGTCTTGATGCAGCGTAAGGGTAAACCTTTGTGCTTGGATTCTCCCCGTTCGCTACAACTCCGTTTGCAACATCTGGAGGTGGGGCGCTTTACGACTCATTTACACAAGACTCGGCTTCAATATCTGAAACTACCGCTGCGCTAGTTGATTTTGCAGTAGCTATATCTGACTCCATTACGGCGTCAGATCAAACTAGCGTAGCGGCGTCTATATTTAACGCCGATGCGTCTGAAATAGTAACGGGGGCGGAGACAGTATCTGTCCTTGTAGATTTCTTAGGTTCTGTCTCAGAGCAAACCTCCGCTCAAGATACTACGTCCGCACTGGCGGACTTTGTGTCGTCGGTTTACGTTTCGGTGACCGCATCTGATAGTTCTGCA
>RHAS01000138.1 GCA_010028615.1 Actinomycetota bacterium | reverse complement strand
CTTCTGACTTTGGCTCTGGCTTTGCCACTTCTTCTTCCAAAAGTACTTCAATGTAGCGGTTAGAAACTAGAGAACGAAGGTTCTTCCAGTCTTTCACTTCTAGCACTTCTCCCGCATTGTGGGACTTACCCGCAATGGTCATTCTTTTTAGAAGTTTGGCTTTCATCTTATGCTGTGGTATCAATCCAGCAGTATGAAAATGTTGCCGCCGCTTGGTTGATTGAACCTGCGGTTGGGTTGTAAAGATAAACTGTGACTGTATTTGCGGCTGTAACTGCGGCTCCGCAAAAAATCAAGTCATCATTCAAAGTTGATGGTGGGTTTACGATGATAATGTCGGTTGTTGCCGCACCAGTCAAAGTAAATGTTGTTCCGCCGCGAGTAGTTGCGTTGATAGCGGCAGGGTCAATTTCAACTGTGCCGAACTCAATGCCATAAACGGTATCGTTAGAGCCAACCTGCAATGCTCCAACTGCTACTTCGCCGCGTGAAAGACGATTAACTTGTGCCATTCTTACTCCTTATGTAAAGAGGGGGGAGAGGATTTTAAGTCCTATCCCCCCTGCTCCGATTACTAACTATGCAACGATTGAAGACCAGAAGTAACCGAGGTCTGCACCGATTACCTTGTTATCAAACGCCATTTCTGCCTCAACGCGTTCTGCCTTGAGTGATTCCATACGGAATGAAGAGACACCGATGGTTGAACCAATACCGCCTGAAACGCCAGTCCAAGCGAACTGGTATCCAGCAGATGGAGTCAACAATCCTGGAGATGGTGCTACGTGTGCAAGAAGTGCGCCCTTGCCGTATGCGAATGAATACGCTTCGGAAGCACCTTCGTTATTTGTAGCCTTGACTGCCTTAGCAACAAGAACTCGGTCAAGGTCAAACATACGAGCAAGCATATCCTCGGTAATTGTCTGGCTTGATGTGTACTTAATGCGGTCAACCAAATCTGGGTGATTCTTGAGTTGACGGAATACTTCGTAACCAAGAACTAGAGTGTTTGGCTGTAGTCCTGTGTTAGAAAGGATTTCCTGCTTTCCTGCCTCAATGTCGTTGATTGGGTCAGAGGAAGAATAGTCAGACCATTGCTTTGTCTGACCTGAAGATGGTGCGCCTGAAACGCCTGTTACGTCATCTGCCCAAACACCTGTGGTGAAGAAGTCAGATACGAACTGAAGTTCGCGGCGAAGAAGAAGACGATGAGTTACGAACTCAGTTGCTTCGCGAAGTGGATTCAACGGAGCATCTGCGTTAGCAACTGTCTGGTCGCCTACATCTTTGTGGAAAGCCCATACGTCTGCTGAGTATGTGCCTGTGGTTAGGTTGTAACCTGAACCAGCAGACTCAGTTCCATCGGCGCGGCGTTGAGCCTCATCGCGGAACCAGTCATTCTTTGTATAGACAAAGTATTTGTCTGACTTCTTATCGACTGGTACTACTGGGAATACCTTGTCGGCAATGAAGTTCTCTTGCTTCTGCAAGTACGCAACGGAGATGTTTGTGAGAATCGCATCTACGTGTACGGAGTTGATATTTGGCTGTGGCATTTTTAGTTACCCTCCTTAAGCCGCGCGGTGCGGGGTCGCACAGTTGATTACTGCGGTGACGATGTCGCCATCTGCACCTGATTCGGTTAAGAGTGTTCCAGCCACGTACTTGGTGGTATCAGTTCCAGCGACAAGAGCCGCCGCTTTTCCAGCCGAACTTGTACCGATTAGTGCGCCTTCGCCGATAGCGGCTGACGCAACAATCTTAGTTCCACCTACGACAAGAACTTCTGCTTCTTGTCCTGCGGTTGGAGCATTTTGTAGAACGCCAATTGGAATATCAGTTGCCGCCGCCGCCGCCGCCGCTTGTCCTGATGAATTCAACTTGACGAATGTGTACTGCTTTGATGAAAGGTCAGCCGCCGCAACCAGCGTCACCTTTACGGAATAATTACTAATTTCGTATGCCATGTTACTTAGCACCCTTCTCGCTCAGATATTGCGCGTAGAGGTCTGGATTTGAAGTTACTACGTTTGCGAACGCTTGTTCAAATGTAAGACCGTTGTTTGTTTCAGTAGCAGACTTAGCCATTGAGGTTAACTGCTCATACGCATTACCTGTGGTTGGGTTCGCTGACTTTCCGATTTCTGCGAAGATGTTCGCTGACTCTGCTTGAGCGTTCACAGAAGTCAATGCTTCTTCAACAGACTTTGCTAATTCTGCGTCAACTTCTGCAAGTTGGCGCAAAGCAGGACCGATTTTCTCAGCGTCTAGTGAAAGGAACTTCCATGCCTTTGCTTTTTCTACTGCTTCTGCATTAGCGCGGGTTGTTCTTTCTGACTTGAGAACTTCTTCTGCTTGTGCGGCTTTTGCCAAAGCATCACTCTTTTCCTGTTCCAAATCGGCAAGCATCTTGCGTAGTGGTTCAGGAGCAGATTTGATTAGTGAATCAACAGTTTCAACTTCTTCAGTTTCATCTGCCTTCTTCATTTTCTTTGACTTATCAAGTTCCGCTTTGGTCTTTTCCAATTCCTCAGTCAGTTTCTTGATTTTTTCTTCCATGTCTGCATAAGACATTTTGTCTTTTTCATCAGCCATAGGAGCCGCGAGTTCTACTTTTTCATCTTGGGGCATGGTTTCCTCCATTGACAGACTCGCATCTGGTTTATTGTTTGCTTTTAGGTCTGAAAGAAGGTCGTCCACACCAGAAGTTTCTGATTTGATAACCAACCAACCTTCGTGAAGATGTGCAGGATGGTCTACGCCGCTGGTTTCCTCAATATTGAGTCCAACCATTTTACGGGTTTTCGCCATTGCACTCCTTCTTTCCCGATGAAGAATAACACATCGGTAAGCGATAAGTTTACCGCCTCTTATGCGTGTTTATTGCTTAGGGGGCGTGTCGTTTTCTTTCATCTTTGAAGAAATTATACAACCTATACACATTTGCGGGTTGCCTGTGAACTTCGGGTTGTACCAAACTCCGCACCGAGGACATTGTTTGGCTTTAGCCATAAATCAAGGGTTTAGACGCCTTAGCGTAGAGGCTTTATGCCCTACCAAGGTCTCCGTCTCTTTGCCATCTCTGTAAAT
>RHAS01000137.1 GCA_010028615.1 Actinomycetota bacterium | reverse complement strand
CGGTCTTCTTTGCAACTGCCTTCTTAGCAGCTGGCTTCTTAGCCGCTACCTTCTTTGCAGGTGCAGCCTTCTTAGCAGCAGGCTTCTTAGCCACTGCCTTCTTTGCTTTGGTTGTTGCCACTTTCGCTCCTTTGTTAATGGCCTTTTCGGCCTTAGCAGTGATCGTAGGAGTTGCTTTCGCTACTTTCACTACACCTTTGTTTATCGCCTTTGCGGCTTTTGCAGTCACTACAGGTGTTGCCTTTTCAATTGCATTAGCTGTCTTAACTACAACATCTTTTGCTTCGTCTTTGACGTCTTCAACGACGACAGCGACATCCTTCTTTAACTCTTTGGCCCGACGACGTCCGCCGCGAACCAAGTCATCTAAAAGTCCCATTTGTCAACTTTCCTAACTGTTGGGTCTATTTAAGATTAGTGGAACTTATAAAGCAACTGCACGAAATTTTGGTATTGATTTTTATACATTTTTATTGCAATTTTTAGCCGTTTGCACGTCTTCTTCGTAAAATTTCATCGAGATTTTCGGAACTGATTTTGGCTTTTTCTTCACGAGCTTTTTCTAAATCTTTTACTTCAGCCCATGGAATGTTTTCAATACTTCCAATGCGTGCTGAAAGTGGATCTGGTAATCGATTAATTACAACTTTTTCGGTCGCAGAATCAGCCGGTAGGTGCCCCTGAAGCCCTTTATTTATAGGGCTTTGCGCCATGGTGGTGAATTTCAGCGGGCGATCATTGGATTTTCTGGCTTGTGGTACCCGGACCGATTTAGTTTTTACTGTTTTCTCTCGTCGTTGACCAGTTGGTGTCATGAATGCAAGCCACAGCACTGCAACGATTAGCAGAATGATGCCGCCTGACCCAAAAGCTTCCATGTCTCTAGGGTATTTAACAATTGGCTAAGACAAATTACTTCTCGGCGTGTCTAAATTCACTAATTTTGTCAAAAATCGTAAGAAATTTTTGGAACTTCGCCTCTTTGCCAACGATTTAAAACTCCACCGGGAACTTCCTCGGCGGTCAGTGCGAAGATCAGGTGATCCCGCCAATCTGAATTGATGTGAATATATTTCTGCTTGAGCCCTTCGTAACGCAACCCAAGCTTCTGAACGACTCTGATGCTGGCATTATTTTCTGGACGGATGGCAATCTCAACTCGATGCAGACCAATGGTTGTGAACATGTAGTCCATGGCTAGTGCAACAGCGGTGGGGGTAATCCCGCGACCGGCAACTTCAGGAATAATCCAGTAGCCGATTACGCAGGAGGAGACTGAACCGTGCAAAATATTTGCAACATTGAGCTGTCCAACAACCTCATTTTTGTAGAGAATCAGAAACGGAATAGTTTCGTTGCGGTCTAACTGCCTCAGTAGTGATCTGACCTGCGCTTTGAAATCAAATGATGTTGGTCCATGGGGATTCGTTGCCTCCCAGGGTCTTAGCCATTCGCGATTTGATAGGACAAGACGTTCTAAGGTTTTTGCATCCCGGGCTCTAACCAGCCGCAGACTCACATCTTGGTGAGTTAGTGCAAAAAAGTTATTCATGCTGGATAGATTAGTGCCATGAGTGAAATCGCGGAGCGAAAAGCGCAGTTGCGAAAGGAAATTCTAAGTAATAGAAGAAACCGCACTGATAATCATTCTGATTTGTTTACCGAAAACCTGCTAAAAGTTGTAGCGGAAATAGCTCCAAAAAGAGTGGCAATTTACCAGGCTTACCCATCGGAGCCACAAACCCTAGATTTTATCCAATCCGTTGGGCTTCCAGTTTTAGTGCCTATTACGCTGGATGATGAAAATCTGATTTGGCAGGACTTTTCAAGTCATCAGGAAACTCAGCTAATTTCTGGAGATTTGATATTTGTGCCAGCTCTGGCAGTTGATAAATCTGGTAATCGGCTGGGTAGAGGCAAGGCTTATTTTGATCGTGCCCTAGCAAAAAGCCCAACTGATCTCAGGATTTATGCGGTTATTTTTGAAGCAGAGTTTTTAGATCAAATCCCAAGCGAATCACACGATCGTAAAGTTCACGGTGTGGTTAGCGAAGTTGCTATTCACAAAATAAACTAGTCAAATGCCAAACTACACATACCGCTGCGACGCCTGCGCCGAGGAGTTTGAGGTGACTCAAGCAATCACCGACAAGGCCTTAGAAAACTGCCCGAAGTGCCAGGCAAAAGTGGTTAAGGTTTTTGGCAAGCTTGGCGTAAGTTTCAAAGGCCCCGGCTTCTATCGAACAGACAGCGCTACGCCACCTAAAACTGACTAACCCCAGTGCGGCGGCTTGTCTTCTCTCAGCCTTTGATCATTGGAAGTCTCTTTATCTCCCCAAGCCTGGTCGGTATCTTCAAAGACCCGCTTCACAGGCGAAGTGTTTAGCATCGTCGGAGTAATTTCAACCCCTAATCGAATACCAATTCGCTCTGCTACCGACTGAGGGTCACTAAATACCTCAAAAGAGTAAACGCGCTGATAGCTCCAGCCCAAATGACGAAGCAGTGCTGGTCTCAACCGAATTCTCTCAGTGAGCGCTAAATCGCTATTGGACCAGTCCGGCTCAACCACGAGTGATTGATTTCCAAAGGAGGCAACCAACGGTAATCTTCTGCCAAATCCTTCAACAACGCGAATACCAAATCGCTTAAGCCTTCTGGATAGGTCAGCTAGCATCGGATCTGACTCAAAGGTGTCTGTCTCTTCGGCGTCGTTATAAATAGGTCTTAGCAGGACCTCTAGGTATTTACTTGCAGTTCCAGATACCAATTCTGGTAGATCGTATGCACTGAAACAGCTGACTATGGTCATTCGGTAACGAGCACTAACCAGCATGTTGGCCAACCAGCGTTTTGCATCAGCTTCATTCAGCAACCCAAAATGCGGCAATACTTTGCCATTACTGGTTCTGCCAAAACCGATGGTGAAGATGATTCGATCAGCTAAGCGGTGATTCAAATCTGAAAGGCTGGCAATTTCAAATTTTTCTCGGCCGTGCTTTTGGAAAAACTCCATCAGTTCAGGCTTTGCCTCCAGAGCCAACTGCAACCGCTGGTGAAGGTTCTCTACATGGATTTTGCTTGCGCTGAC
>RHAS01000136.1 GCA_010028615.1 Actinomycetota bacterium | reverse complement strand
AAATTTCTTAGTTAATTCTCTAGATACGCTGGCTTGCCTGTCACCTAGAATTTCCCTTGCGGAGACCAGAGATTCTGCTAAACGGTTTGCGGTTTCAAAAAACACCATGGTGCGAGTTTCACTAGCCAAAGCTTTAAAGTATTCAATTCGCTCTGATTCTTTGCGTGGAATGAATCCTTCAAAACTAAATCTGTCAGTTGGTAATCCAGAAACAGCTAACCCAGCTAACACAGCTGAAGGACCTGGAATAATCGAAACTTCTACTCCGGCTTTGACCATGGCTCTTACCAAGATGAAACCTGGATCTGAGATTGTCGGCATACCGGCATCTGAAACCAAAAGCAGAGTTTCTGATTCAGCAACAGCGACTAGTTGTTCAACTTTGTCTCGTTCATTGTGATCGTTCAAACTGATTAGCCTGGCCTTGAGTTGGATGCCAAGCCCGAGGGCTAGTTTTTGCACCATCCTGGTATCTTCAGCAGCAATCACCGTTGCCTCAGTAAGCGCTTCGATGAGTCTTTTCGAAGCGTCGGCTAAATTGCCAATAGGTGTTGCCGCCAAAATGAGCATGATTTATTCTCGCAAACTAACATTTAGTAGTGCTAACTCTTTTACGGAATAAGACCCAGCTGGACAGATTGCTACCACTGGCAATTCTTGCCTTGGCCGCCTTTTTGCGACTATTTGACCTAGGGCAACCCAACAGCTTGGTCTTTGATGAGACCTACTACGTAAAAGATGCCTTTTCATTGCTCGTAAACGGTGTTGAACTTGATTGGCAGAGCGATTCGGATGCGAATTTTGCTAAAGGTGACACCTCTGGGCTTACCAACGACCCTAGCTTTGTGGTGCATCCACCACTTGGTAAATGGCTAATTGCACTTGGCCTATTAGTTTTTGGTCCTGGAAACCCAATCGGCTGGCGGATAGTTGTAGCGCTTTTAGGTATTGCAACAGTTTGGCTAGGTATCAAATGCGCTGAGCGGATCTTTGAAGGAAAAATCTGGGCAAACCTAGCCGGATTCTTCTTAGCAATAGACGGAGTTGGGATAGTGCTATCTCGAACCGCACTGCTAGATCAGATTCTTGGCTTTTTTGCGCTCTTGGCTTTCTACTTCCTGCTTCGAGACCTAGAAGACAGTTCACGCTATCGGCCTTGGCTTATAGCAATGTCAATAAGCCTGGGTCTTGCTACTGCAGTGAAGTGGTCAGGGTTATATTTCCTGGCGGTCTTTGCCCTTTATCGCGTTTTAGTTTCTGCCAAAAGAAACTATGTTGCTCATAGATCTATCGAATCTGAAACTGGAGAACTCGATAAAAAACTTTGGTTGATCCCGACCGCTCTAGAAGCTGCAAAGAGCTTTGTCCTGGTTATTGTTCCAGCGGCAATTAGTTATCTCTTGTCTTGGCTAGGTTGGTTTCTCTCGCCGAATGGCTGGGATAGAAATTACGCCGAGAATAACCCAGCCACTGGCTTAGCTGGAGTAATACCTAAACCGTTGCAATCACTTTGGCATTACCACGAAGAAATTTACGGGTTCCATGCCAACCTAACTTCCAGCCATCCCTATTCAGCAAATCCACTGAGCTGGCTTTTCATGCTAAGACCGACTTCTTTTTTCTGGGATGAGCGCGCCTCGGACTGCGCTTTTGATAGTGCTGAAACTCAGTGTGTATCGGCAGTAACTGCTTTAGGTAACCCACTTATTTGGTGGGGTGCGGTTTTGGCGATGAGTGTATTAATTGGAAGCTGGTTTAGAACCAGAGATCGAATCACATCTTTACTGCTAATCGGCGTGATCGCAGGTTACGTTCCTTGGCTATTTTTGATGAATCGAACGGTTTTTGAATTTTATGTAGTTTCATTTAGTCCCTGGATAATTCTGATTTTGGTCTTCGGATTGAAAACTTGGTACGAGAATTCGGCTAATGCCACTAGAGCTAAGTATTTGATAACTAGTTTCGTGAGTTTGACTGTCCTGGTTTCCTTATTTTTCTATCCAGTTTGGAGTGGAATGTGGATTAGCTACGATTTCTGGCGAATCCATATGTGGTTGCCAAGCTGGATTTAGTCCAGCGGTAGGCTGGTCTTAATGCGTATCTATAAGGAATTACTAAGCCGTCCAGGCGTAAATCAGGTGCTTTGGTCCCAGTTGTTGGCCAGATTTGCCTTCGGCATGCAAACCATCACGATCATCATTCACCTAGAGCGCACCTTCGATAACTACAGCGTCGCTGGCTTTGCTATAGCAGCTAGCACCGTAGGTGGTGCAGTAGCGGCTCCAATCCTTGGCCAGTGGATGGCAAAATTTGGAATAAGACCCATCATTCTCACCTGCACGTTTTTTGCACCTATCTTTATGCTGCTAATCGGATTTTTCCCAATGACTCAGAGCATCTCTATTCTTTATGCGCTGCTACTTGGCGTTACCACGCCACCGATTCAACCGGCGGCTAGAGCGGTTTACCCAACCCTGGTTGAAAATGAAACTCAGCGTAATGCGCTGTATTCAGTTGATGCCATCTTGCAGGAGATTATTTGGATTGTCGGTCCAGTCCTTGCCACCATGATGATTGCCTTTAGCAACACTCTGGTTCCGATTACTACTATGGCGATTATTCAGTTACTCGGTGGGCTCTGGTTTGTCTCACTCAGAAGAGTAAATGGAGCTCCGATTCCGCGCTCAAGAAGAAAACTTGGCGGAGTTTTGAAATCGAAGCTAGTCATCGTACTGATTGCGGTTAACCTGCTCTTTGTTGGCTCTTTCTCTGCTCTAGAAATTGGTGCCGTTGCAGCAGTTGGTGCCAAGGAAGCCGGTTTTGTAATTGCCATGCTCTCTATCGGTTCAGTTGTTGGCGGCTTAGCCTTTGGTCACCGAGTCAAATCCTCGTCGGCGCTGACTAAACAGTTAGCCATAGTCCTCGTTGGCGATCTACTGATCTTCTTCAACGCTAAAGATCCAATCTGGCTAGGCGTGTGTCTGTTTATTTCTGGTATCGGAGTGGCAACGGCTTTTGCCACTATCGGGGCAATCATCGGTAAAGCCGTGAAGCTAGATGACACAACCGAGGTCTACGGTTGGATTGGTTCCGGCCAAAACATCGGCTACGGCCTAGGTGCGGCTATCGCTGGATTTGTCGTCGACCAC
>RHAS01000135.1 GCA_010028615.1 Actinomycetota bacterium | reverse complement strand
CATGCGAACCACAACGATACGCAAGGTTGAAGATGCCAAGTCCACAGTAGAACCTGACTCGTTTTGAATGCGGAACTTGACAGTATCAGCGGCACTGACATAGCCAGTGACAGTAATACCCACCAAATCCACACCCAAAGATGCGCCAATCACCATGTCACCAAGGGCAACGCCTGGGACTGTCACATCATCTGTTTCACCAACGCCATCTGCCAAAGAACCAGGGTTCAATGTGCATTTGACAGCCCAAGTGTCAGAAAACAAGCCACGAAACTGATCGTTACCACGGCGTGTTACAACTGCTGAAGCGGTTGCCATGTTTATTTCTCCTAATCAAGTTAAAAAAGACCCCCCACCAAATGGGCGGGGGGGCAACTGCAATTAGGCTGGCACAGCCAAAGCAAAGAAGCTAGAAGACTTAGCTGCACCCACACTAGCAGCACTACGCAGGGCGGCTACGCCATACAGAGTGTCGCTTGTGAACAGAGTTGCCAAGTACTCTTGCTTGTATTGCACTTGTGAGCGAACTGCCACTTGCTCGACCAATACCATTGAATCACGATGACCCATGATACAAACCCGAGCAGCACCAGAACCTGAAGTGGTATCTGCGTTGCTAGACACAAACACAGGAATGCCATACAGGTTACCGATTTCACCAGTGCGAATAGCGTCACCAGTACCGACAAATGCTTGTTCGGTGTAGCGAGCCAGACCCATCAAGGTGTTGCGGCTAGAGGGAGGAATCAGGAAGAAACGCTGATCCATAGGGGTGTCGTTGTCATCCAAACGCTGAATGGTACGGCGAATGGCGGCATCGGTCAGAGCAGACTCGTTGTTGCTTGCGGCAACATAAGCAGTCGTACCATCACCACCAATGTAGGCAGTGTTGTATGCGGCAGTACCGCCACCACCATTTGCTGAACGAGCCAACTGGATCAAGTCGGTATCAACTTGACGAGCCAGAGCATAACCAGCATCATTGGTATAGAACTGACGCAGTGAGTTCAAAGCCTGTGCTTCCACAATGTCTTCAATCAAGCGGCTATATTCATAGTGCTTGTTGATCGACACTTGGACTTCAGACTCAGTAGCGGCAATCAAAGTGACTGCGGTTTCTGCGGCCTTGGCTGTTGCTGAACCACGGGTGGGCGCAGGAATGTGAGGGGTAGGATATGCCATGTTGTTTCTCCTTAGAAACGAAAGTTAAGTTACTTGACCCGACCTTCTGCGTATGCCGCCATGATTTCATCACTTAAAGCATCGTATCGGGCTGGATCGGTCATCTTCAGCCGAATAAGGTCTGCCCTTCGATAAATCCGCTTTGAACTCTCACCAGTTCCACCAACATCAACTTGTGCGGCCTTCATGTTTTGCTTCCTGGCGGCTTCACCCGCTTGCTCAGTCTGCTTTGCCTTGATGCCACGCAACTCTTTGTAAGTAGAGAGCAATTCATTGGCGCTATCGTAGTCAAACTCACCATCAGCTTTTGCATACAAACCCATGCGAACTGGGGAAGATTTCACCCAATTTACAAAGTTTGCATCTTGAGCAATCTGCGTGTAGTCAGGATGCTCTTGCGCCAACTTCTGTTGAATCTGCATCTTTTTGAACTCTAGGCCAGCTTGACGGGCCGCAAGAACATCAGGATGATTATCAATAGTCTTTTGAACTGCCTTCTGTGGATTTTCAAAGAAATCTACTTCAGGTTCTTCCTCTTTAATAGGTTGTTGTTTTGAACTGAGGTTCTGCTTTATGAGTTCATCAGCAAGTTTCCTCACCTCCCCCACTTCTTGCGCTTGCTTGCCAATTAACTTTTCAGCTTCTTGGTGCATCTTAATAATATCCTCAAGACTTTTATCCCTGTATTTATCAGGGAGTCCTGGACTTGTAGGCGCAATGGTGTCAGATAGCTTGGATTCCTCGGCTTCTAACTCACTTTTCATCTCAGGTTCATTATCAATCAACATATTTTCCCTTTTCCTGCCGTTTCGGTTGTAGGAGAATCAACTCGACATTTCTGTTTAAGAGTTGGCTTTGCGTTCAGATTTCAGCTTGTCAAGGTGGCTTTTCTCGAACTTCCCATGTGCTGTTGGGAAAGAACCAGACCACCCTTCCAACCTAAAAGCTGGCGCACTAAGAATGCGGTTGGCTGTTTCACCGCACTCACACCTAAAACTGACCGCCTCATAATCAGTCAGTCTTTCGGTTTTATGCCCGTTTGCACAGGCAAATTCAAACATTCTTTTCATTTAATTCCTCGTATGCTCGCTCGCTGACCAGTTTTAGGTTTTTCAGCCAAGTAAGTATAGAAAGTTCACCTTTTTTGAATTGTAGGCTTTGTTCATCAGGAATCACAGATATATTATTCAAGGCAGAAATCATGGTGTCAATATCCTCCATGAGTTCTTTCCACCCATCACTTCCCATCATTGAGAAGCGATTTTCATAGTATTTCTGCAATTCAGGGGTCATTCTGATGCCGCCCGTAATGGTTCAAGGTCTTCAGTTGTCCAAAAGTCCTTTGCCAGCATGATCTTCAAATGCTCTTTGTTCCTTTTCAGGCAATCTGCCCACTCAGCATCTTCCATGTCTTCTGGCTTGCCAGCATTGATGAGGTTCACGCTGTCCATACAGGCAGAGTAGTGGCGAGCGATTTGCTCTTGTTCGGTGAGTTCAATCATGATGATGCTCCTTGTAGTGCGGCGATTTGTGCTTTTGCTGTGTCAAGCTCTGCTTTGAGTTCTTTGATTGCGGCGACCAGAAGTGGGATGACTTCGGTGTAAGCCACTTGCAAATATTCTGTTGCATCTTCTTTTGAGTTTCGACCTTCAGTTACAGCTTCAGGCAAAACTGATTGAACATCTTGAGCGATTAAGAATGAACGGCGTGTTCCTTCTTCGTCTGTTTTGTACTTACCAATAACAGCACGAAGCGTTGACACTTTATTTGCTGCGTCAGAAATTGGCTCAATAATGTCTTTCAAACGCTCATCAGAAGCAGAAGTCCACGATGTTGCGCCACTTGTTAAATTAACGCCACCAGAGCCACCTGCCATCACTGTAAAAGTGCTGTATGTTGTACCGCCTTTAATGGCTGAGTTTGAACCAGCAAACCATTGGTCAGTTGTTGCCCCAATAGCACCAGTTC
>RHAS01000134.1 GCA_010028615.1 Actinomycetota bacterium | reverse complement strand
CAAAGAGCGGAAGTGAGCAAATCATTCCCGCAGATTTAGTACTACTAGCACTTGGTTTTACCGGCCCAGTTGCTGACATTGAAATCAATAATGTTCGGTTGGAGAGAGCGCACAGTGGGGTGCTAAACCGTTCGGAGAATTACGCCACGAACATAGATGGTGTTTATGTCGCTGGGGACGCTGGGCGAGGAGCTTCATTGATTGTTTGGGCCATCGCCGAGGGCAGGGCAGCCGCAGCAGAGATTGATGAATTCTTGGAAGGTCAGACAATTCTTCCTAAACCTATTAAACCAAGCGACCGCGGGATAACCGTCTAGAGCATCGCTAGGCTTAAACTGAGTAAATAAGCAAAGGACAGCATGAGAAGAGCCAAAATCGTTGCGACCTTAGGACCTGCAACTTCAACCTATGAGTCAATAAAAGCCATTATTGAAGCGGGTGTCGATGTTGCCAGAATGAATCTCAGTCACGGCAGCTACGAAGTGCACGAGGAGATCTACAACACTGTCCGTAAAGCCGCAGCCGACGCCAATAAGCCAGTCGGGGTATTTGTAGACCTGCAAGGGCCAAAGATTCGCCTTGGAAAATTCGCGGATGGGCCAGTAATGCTGGAAAAGGGAGCGACTTTCAAAATCACCATTGACGATATCGCTGGTAACCAGGAAATTTGCTCAACAACTTTCAAGGGCCTGCCTGGTGATGTTAAGGTCGGCGATGTACTGCTGATTGACGACGGTAAAGTAGGGCTTCGCGCAACGGATGTAAGCGCCACGACGGTCACCTGTGTTGTAGAAGTTCCTGGTCCGGTAAGTAACAACAAAGGAATCAACCTACCGGGAGTTGCAGTAAATGTTCCAGCCCTGAGCGAGAAAGACGAAGACGACCTGCGTTGGGGAATTCGACTTGGTGTTGACATGATCGCCCTGTCCTTTGTGAGAAACGCAAGTGACATTAATAGAGTGCACGAAATTATGCGAGAGGAAGGTAAATTCCTCCCTGTAATTGCCAAGATTGAAAAGCCACAGGCAGTTGAAGCACTAGAAGAAATCATCGATGCCTTCGACGGGGTTATGGTTGCCCGTGGGGATCTAGGCGTTGAACTTCCGTTCTGGCAAGTTCCACTTGTGCAAAAGCGCGCAATCGAACTTTCAAGACGCTGGGCTAAACCTGTTATTGTCGCTACCCAAATGTTGGAATCGATGATCACCGCATCTCGACCAACCAGAGCAGAAGCCAGCGATGTTGCCAATGCTGTTCTTGACGGAGCTGATTGTCTAATGCTTTCTGGTGAAACATCCGTTGGCGAATTCCCAGTTGAGACAGTCGCAGCGATGGCTAGCATCATTGAATCCACCGAGTCAAATGGACTGCACCGAATTTCACCACTTGGTACTAAACCACATACTCGAGGGGGTGCAGTTACACTCGCTGCTGCCGAAATAGCCGAGCTACTGGGTTCTAAATACATCTGTGTATTTACCGAAAGCGGTGACTCGCTACGAAGAGTTGCCAGATTGCGCCATGAGATTCCAACCATTGCATTTACTCCATCTGTTGACACAATGAGGCGTTTGTCTATGGTTTGGGGATCAAATGTTTACTTGGTACCAACAGTCATGCACACAGACGCAATGATGCTTCAGGTGGACGAGATCTTGCTTTCCCAAGGTATCGCTCAAGTTGGTGAAGAAGTGGTCGTCGTAGCTGGAACGCCACCAGGAATCCCAGGTTCGACAAATTCCCTTAGGGTCCACCGTGTTGGAGATGCGAAAAACGGGGTAGTACCCGCCTATGCTCAGTAGATTACTGAGACTTGTATCTGTGTGCCGAAGGTGGGAGTCGAACCCACACGCCCTTTCGAGCAAAGCATTTTGAGTGCTCCGCGTCTGCCATTTCGCCACTTCGGCTTGTTACAAATTAGAAGTCTAAACCATAAATCGACAGGTATGTTAATCCTATGAACCAGCAGGAAGTTGCCAAACCGCGAGTGGTTGTGGCTGAAGACGAAGCGATCATTCGCCTAGACATAGTTCAGACACTGGCTGAACACGGGTTCGACTGCATCGGTCAAGCTAGCGACGGGGCTGAAGCGGTAAGACTTGCTATCGAACTAAAGCCAGACCTAGTTCTCATGGACATCAAAATGCCGGGTACAGACGGGCTCGAGGCGGCAGAGCAATTAGCTGAACATAACCTTCCTGTCGTGCTACTGACTGCTTTCAGTTCCCCTGAATTAGTAGATCGAGCTAGTGCAGCAGGTGTCTACAACTACGTTGTGAAACCATTCAACCCCGACAGCTTGATTCCAGGTCTTAGAATCGCCTTATCTTTGCATGGACGGATCAGTCAAGCAATAAACGAGGTAGAGCAGGCGAACGAAAAACTTGAATCAAGAAAAACGGTGGATCGTGCAAAAGCGCTTTTGACCGAGAAAATGAAGATGAACGAGCCAGAGGCTTTTCGTTGGATTCAGAAAGCGTCCATGGACCGAAGGTTAACGATGCGACAGGTAGCCGAAACGGTTATTGAACAACTTGGCGATAAAAATTAGCGATTATCACGCAAGAAATTGGTTATTCTAACCGTCGATAGTCTGTTGCCTTGCTCATCAGCTACTACTACTTCATGAGTAGTCAGATTCTTTCCAATGTTTACAGCCTTGGCGGTAGCTGTTATTAGACCATCTTTGCAACTTTTGGTGTGTGAAGCGTTTATCTCAATGCCAACCGCGTGCCTACCTTCACCGGCTGCAACGTATGCGCACATTGAGCCAAGCGTCTCCGCCAGCACAACATAGGCACCACCATGGACGATGCCCAGTGGTTGTCTGTTTCCCTCAGCAGGCATAGTTGCCACACCAGATTCGGCAGATAGCTCCAGGATCTTTATGCCCATGCTCTCGGCGAGTTCACCGACACCGCGAATCGCAACCCATTTAGCAACCTCTGGGTTCATTCCTGACATTTCGTTTCCTTACTTAGTTGTCTATGTTCTACCATCTAGGCTGTATCCATGACCAGCAAGGGTAAGCCTACACTTTTACTAATCGATGGTCATTCATTGGCATTCCGTGCTTTCTATGCCCTAAGTCCCGATTCGTTCCGCACTCCCGAAGGCCAGCACACCAATGCCGTGCACGGTTTTATCTCAATGTTGCTAAACATTCTCGGTAATGAGAAACCAACGCACCTTGCCGT
>RHAS01000133.1 GCA_010028615.1 Actinomycetota bacterium | reverse complement strand
ATGACCTAGGCGATCACACTCCAGCCGCACTCTGGTTAGTTGGTAAAGCGGAAACCTTAAAGCAGCCAGCAATAAGTGTTATCGGAGCGCGGTTGGCAAGTGCTTACGGTATTCGATTAACTAGCGACTTGGTTAGATTTTGCGTAAGCAAGGACTGGTTGATTGTTTCTGGGGGAGCTCTAGGTATCGATGCAAAGGCGAGCGCTTCAGCGCTGGAGTGTGGGGGGAACACAGTTTGCGTTATGGCCGGAGGTTTAGACAGGCTCTACCCGGAAGCAAATCTAGAACTATTTAAATTAGTTTGTAATTCAGGAGCACTTGTTTCTGAGGTCGCTCCAGGAGTTAGCCCGTCAAGGTGGCGCTTTCTTCAGCGCAATAGATTGATAGCAGCTCTGGGCAAAGCGACTGTAGTTGTTGAGGCGGGCTATCGCTCTGGCTCAATAAATACAGCAGGTCATGCCAACGAACTTGGCCGACCAGTTGGGGCAATTCCAGGCCCAGTTGACTCCGTTCGTTCAGCCGGATGTCATCGGCTGATAAGAGAGCAAAGAGCAGAATTGATTGCAACTCCGGATCAACTGGCAGAGCTGATGGGACTGCAGGCTGAACAAATAGCGGGACAGCAATTCAAAACTACCGAGCAAATCAGGGTTATTGATGCGCTTTACGGCAAAGTGCTATCTTCGGTCCAAGTCGCCAATCTCGCAGGGCTTACCTTAGCTGAGACTGAACGTACTTTGAATCAGCTGAGCAAGTTAGAGCTTGTTCGCCAAATCTCCAATGGCTGGCAAAAGTTATGATTACGCTTTGAGATATGCACGCAGAAGTTTTGAGCCTAGCTGATCGGTTCGCCGATCATCTATCGCAACTTCGCGGTTATTCAGCAAACACTGTAAAGAGCTACCACAGCGATGTTTTGGATTTGGCTGGATTTCTTGATGGCAAAGTTGAAAAGTTTACTGAACTTGATCTCGGGTTGCTTCGTGAATGGCTATGGCAGGTGAGCCAGCGCGATGCAGCGAACAGCACACTTGCTAGAAAAAGCGCGGCGATTAGGTCTTTCACCGCTTGGTGCCAGATAGAAGGAATCCTCCAGGCCGACCCTGGCCAAAGGTTGAAATCTCCTAAAGCAGCTAGGCACCTACCTAAAGTGGTGTCCAAGGATTCACTGAGTGGAATATTTGATCAGCTAAGGACTCTGGCTGATTCTGGTGAGCCGGTGGCAATTCGTAACCGGTTTATCTTTGAAATGCTTTATGCCACGGGGGTAAGAGTCAGTGAACTTTGTGGGCTAGATGTTTTATCAATAGATATGGATCGGAACATAATTCGAGTCATCGGAAAAGGCTCAAAGGAGAGGGTAGTCCCATTTGGGTTACCAGCCAAAGACGCCCTCAAGGGGTATCTGGCAGTGCGTGACAGATTCAACCCAGCACCAATGGAGCGTGCACTTCTTTTGAATGGTAAAGGTAAGCGACTTGGAGTGCGCTCGGTTTATCAACTAGTTGCTGAGCTGCTTGCCGATACGCCAACTGGTGCGGCCGGACCACACACCCTTCGCCATACCGCGGCTACGCATCTGTTAGATGGCGGTGCGGATCTAAGAGCGGTCCAGGAGCTTCTCGGTCACGCAAGTTTAGGAACCACACAGATTTATACTCATGTTTCCGTTGAGCGCTTGCGTGAAGGTTATAAGAATGCCCATCCAGCAGCGAGGAGCAGACCGGTTCAAAGGTGATCTCACCGAAAGCAGTTTCTAGCGTCAGGACATTTCTATAGCCAACTTTTCCAACAAAGTTGATTTCCCCTGATTCTGGCGCAAAGACTAAATCAGCTATCGCTCCAGCAAGATCAATCCCTCGATGGCCAGAAGAGTATTCACTTGTTGGCGCACGATACTGGTTGACGATAAAGGTATTCGCTATCGGTGCTTGCCAAGTCAGTTCTTGGCTGCCTATCTGGCCGAGCGCAAGGGTAAAAATAGCCAAAATTACCTTCATGGGCTAAGTATTTACGGGCTTTTGGTAGCTTGTTGGCCTATAGAACAAGGGGTGGAAAGCCTATGCCACGGCTGGTATAGTTGTGGAAGCGGTAAGTTCGCAAGAAATCCACGAAATCTAGAGGATTTTTCGCGTGCCTATCGACTTCGCGTGTCGAATAACAATCGGTAGTCGGTCCCAAGTTATTGGGTTTATCGGTTGCGGCACCAGGGGTTGGAACAACCGTTCACAACCATTAACTGACCGACGCATTTGTTTGCGTCAAAAAGGAGATACTGCCATGGCAGTAGTAACAGTGCGCCAGCTGCTAGACAGCGGTGTTCACTTTGGTCACCAGACTCGTCGCTGGAACCCAAAGATGAAAAGATACATCCTGACCGATCGTTCAGGTATTTACATCATCGACCTACAAAAGTCGCTAACCCACATTGATAAGGCATACGAATTCGTTCGCGACATCGTAGCTAACGGTGGCAGCATTTTGTTTGTTGGAACTAAGAAGCAGGCCCAGGAAGCCATCGCTACCGAAGCTCAGCGCGTAGGTATGCCATACATCAACGAGCGTTGGCTAGGTGGTCTATTGACCAACTTCTCAACCGTATCCAAGCGTCTAGCCAGACTAAAAGAGCTAGAGACCATGGACTTCCAGGACACCAAGAAATCTGGTTTCACTAAGAAAGAGCTTTTGATCCTAAGCCGCGAAAAGGGCAAACTAGAAAAAACTCTTGGCGGTGTTCGTAACGTTACTAAGACTCCTTCAGCTATCTGGGTTGTCGACACTATCAAGGAGCACCTAGCCATCACCGAGGCGAAGAAACTTGGTATTCCAGTTATTGGAATCTTGGACACCAACTGTGACCCTGATGAAGTTACCCTTGGTATTCCAGGAAACGACGATGCAATTCGTTCAGTTCACCTACTTACCAAAGTAATTGCCGATGCAGTTGCCGATGGTTTGAAAAAGCGTCACTCAAAGCCTGAAGAAGTTCAGCCTCTAGCTGACTGGGAGAAGGAACTGCTTGAGTCAGCTCAAGCAAAAGCTGAGCCAGAAGCTGCAGTGACTGAAGAGGTTAAGGCTGAAGTAAGTGCAACCGAAGAAGTTAAGGAAGCAGAGTAATGGCTAACTACACCGCTCAAGATGTGAAGACGCTTCGCGAGCGCTCCGGCGCTGGCATGATGGACTGCAAGGCAGCCCTTGATGAAGCTAAC
>RHAS01000132.1 GCA_010028615.1 Actinomycetota bacterium | reverse complement strand
GGTAGCCAGCTTCGGTAAGTGTCTCAAAACCATACTGAATCAACTGTGAAGCGCCACCGCAGAGCACAGCCTGCTCACCAAACAAATCGGTTTCGGTTTCTTCGGTGAAAGTTGTCTTGATAGTTCCAGCTCTAGTTCCACCGATGGCCTTGGAATAAGACAGAGCTAGTTGGAAAGCGTTGCCAGTTGCATCCTGCTCAACAGCAATCAGGTTAGGAACACCTCTACCATCTACATATTCACGACGAACAATGTGACCTGGACCCTTAGGCGCTACAAGAAACACGTCAACATCAGCCGGTGGCTTGATAAAACCAAAGCGAATGGCAAATCCGTGTCCAAAGACCAGCGCTTTACCTGCAGTTAGGTTCGGAGCAATCTCATTGGCATAGATGTCACGTTGTTTTGGATCCGGTGCCAAAATCATGATGACATCAGCCCACTTAGCAGCTTCAGCAACGCTGAGCACTGTCAGTCCCGCCTCTTCGGCCTTTGCCTTGCTCTTTGAGCCTTCGGCAAGACCAACTACTACGTTCACACCGGAGTCTTTTAGGTTTAGCGAGTGGGCGTGACCTTGCGATCCATAGCCAATCACCGCGACCTTCTTTGCTTGAATCAGACTTAGATCGGCATCCTGGTCATAAAAGATTTCTGCCACTTTATTTCTCCTTATTTTTTGTGAAAACTACTTTTGAACTTTTTCGGTGATTGATTTAGATCCGCGGCTCATTGCTAGAACACCTGATTGGACCAATTCTTTGATGCCAAATGGCTCTAGCACTTTCAAAAATGCCTGACACTTATTGGTCTCGCCGGTTACCTCAATAATCAGGGCATCACCGGCAACATCGATTACTCTGGCGCGGAATAGGTTTACCGCTTCTAGAACCTGCGAGCGGGTAGCGGCATCGGTGCGCACCTTGATGAGCATGTGATCGCGCTCGACAGTGGAAAGTGGTTCTAGTTCGACAACCTTGATGACGTTAATCAACTTATTGAGCTGCTTAGTCACTTGCTCTAGCGGTAAACCGTCAACACTAACCACAACGGTAATTCTCGATAATCCTGCAACTTCGGTAGCACCTACCGCAAGAGATTCAATGTTGAAGCCACGTCTAGCAAACAAACCGGCAACGCGGGTTAATAGACCTGGGCGGTCTTCTACTAGAAGTGAAAGAACGTGCTGTGACATTACTCTTCCTCCCCTTCATCCCAAACTGGTCTAGCGTCGCGAGCAAACTGAACCTCATCGTTTGACACTCCCGCCGGCACCATCGGCCAAACCATGGCGTCGCGACCAACAATAAAGTCAATAACCACTGGACGATCATTAGTTTCCATCGCGGTCCTAATTGCCTGATCAACATCTTCTGCTTTTTCAACACGAATACCAAGAGCGCCATAGGCTTCGGCTAACTTCACGAAATCAGGCACCATCATGGTGTCGGTACCGGTATGCAGATCAGTGTTGGAATAACGCTGGTTATAAAACAGTGTCTGCCATTGACGCACCATGCCAAGTGAAGAGTTGTTGATGATGGCAACCTTGATTGGAATGTTGTTGATGGTGCAGGTAGCAAGTTCCTGATTAGTCATCTGGAAACAGCCATCGCCATCAATTGCCCAAACTAGCCGCTCCGGCTGGGCAACCTTAGCTCCCATAGCTGCAGGCACTGCGTAACCCATGGTTCCAGCACCACCTGAATTCAGCCAAGAATTAGGCCTTTCATACTTAATAAACTGTGCTGACCACATCTGGTGCTGGCCTACCCCAGCTGCAAAAACAGCCTCTGGGCCACTTAATTCGCCGATGCGGCTTATGACATATTGCGGAGAAAGCTTGCCATCTTCAGGTTCGCTATAACCGAGTGGGTAGCGCTTTCGCAAATCATTTAGGAAAGTCCACCACTCTGCGATATCTGGTTTTTTACCTTTGAGCTCTTTAGAAAGTTCTTCGTTTAGCTCAACCAATACCTCTTTGAGGTCACCAACAATTGGAACTTCAGCAGGCTTGATCTTGCCGATTTCGGCTGGGTCGATATCGATGTGAATAATTTTGGCGTTTACCGCAAAGGTCTTCACCTGACCGGTAACTCGGTCATCAAATCTGGCACCGAGAGTAATCAGCAGATCGCTTCGCTGCAAAGCGGTAACTGCAGGAACTGTTCCGTGCATACCCGGCATACCAAGATTCTGCGGATTGGAATCTGGGAATGCTCCTCTTGCCATCAATGTGGTAACTGCAGGAGCGCCAGTTAGGTTAGCAAGTTCAAGTAGTTCTTCATGGGCACCGGAACGAATGATGCCGCCACCAACATAAAGTACTGGACGCTTAGATTCTTTAATTAGTTGCACCGCAGCCTGAACCTGCTTACCGTGCGGTTTGGTAACTGGTTTGTAGCCAGGTAGGTCAATTTTCGGTGGCCAGATAAATTCTGCCTTACCGTTTTGCGCATCCTTAGCGATGTCGACAAGAACCGGTCCTGGTCTACCAGTGGTAGCAATCTGGTAAGCGGCGGCTAGCACAGCTGGAATATCTTCGGCTTTGGTAACCAGGTAAGAGTGCTTTGTTATCGGCATGGTAATTCCGACGATGTCTGCTTCCTGGAAAGCGTCGGTTCCAATCGCGGTTGAATTCACCTGTCCGGTAATAGCTAAAAGTGGAACAGAGTCCATATGGGCATCAGCGATGGCGGTAACCAGATTGGTTGCGCCTGGGCCAGAGGTAGCAATACAGACGCCAATTTTTCCGCTGGCTGAGGCATAGCCTTCGGCAGCGTGACCGGCTCCTTGCTCGTGACGGACCAAGATGTGTCTGATTTTTGTCGAATCCATTAGCGGATCATAAGTAGGCAAGATCGCTCCACCAGGCAGCCCAAAAACATCCGTGATGCCAAGTAGCTCGAGGCTACGAACAATCGCCTGAGCTCCGGTCAAAACTTCGTTTGTCATTATAGAAAACTTCCTTGGAAATTATTTATCCGCAGTATGCGCCTTCAGCTGCTGAACGCACTACCTTTGAATATTTAGCCAGCACACCTCTGGTGTATCGAGGTGGTAGCGGACGCCATGCTTCTTTGCGACGCTGTAACTCTTCTGGCTCAACTAGTAGTTCGAGCTTGCGAGAAGCGATGTCGACTCGTATCAAGTCTGAATCGCGAACCAGAGCAATCGGACCGCCGTCGGTCGCCTCTGGTGCTATGTGGCCGA
>RHAS01000131.1 GCA_010028615.1 Actinomycetota bacterium | reverse complement strand
TGGTCATGTTCAATGAAATACCGCTGCGAATTTCTGGATGCACGGCACGAAGTGCTCTGGTAATTTCGGCGTGGGCTAAAGCTGTGTGGTGACTCGATGCAATCGCCTGATCTAAATCTTTAATACCAGGGGCGTGCACACCATGGAAATATCCAAGCCAGGTAACACACCACGGCTCGTTGATGGTTACCCAGTTTGCAACTCGGTCACCAAATTCTTCTGCCGCTACCGTTGCGTAATCAGAAATCCAACCGACAATATCGCGATTAGCCCAACCGCCCTTATCTTGCAAGACCTGCGGTAGGTCCCAGTGATACAACGTTGCTGTTGGCTGAATTCCAGCATCGAGCAGTGCATCAATTAGGCGAGAGTAAAAATCAATTCCGTGCTTACCACGCTCACCGGTTCCGTTAGGAATGATTCTTGGCCAAGCTAGCGAGAAGCGATATGACTGAATTCCAAGATCTTTCATGATCTTGATGTCTTCCATATAGCGGTGATAGTGATCACAGGCAACATCACCGGTGTGACCCTGGAAGACTTTACCTGGGGTGTGGCTAAAGGTGTCCCAAATGCTCATCGATCGACCACCGTCTTGGTAAGCGCCCTCGATCTGATATGAAGCTGTGGCCGAACCCCAACTGAAATCTTCTGGGAAACTCATTAGCCCTTCACCGCCCCATCCATAACACCGCGGACCAACCTACGTCCAACGAACACAAACAAGATCAATAGCGGAACAGTTGATAGGAATGCTCCACCCATGTTTAGGGCGTAGTCAATCGCGTAACTGCTCTTTAGCTGGTTAACCGCAACCTGAGCGGTGAAATTCTCAGGGGTATTCAAAACCAGTAGCGGCCAGAGGAAATCGTTCCATACTGCCAAGAATGAGAACAAACCTAGAACAAAGCTGCTCTGAGCAATAATCGGCAAAACGATTGACCAGTAGGCGCGGAATACTCCAGCGCCATCGATGCTGGCTGATTCTAGGAGTTCATTCGGAACCTGGGCATCAATTACCTGTCTCATCCAGAACACACCGAATGCGGTAACCAGAGCTGGAACGATCAAAGCCCCGAGGGTGTCAATCAGCCCTGCCCAACCCATCAGCATGAACAGCGGAATAATTCCAAGCTGGCTAGGAAGCATCATGGTTAGCACCACAAAAAGCACCATGAACTTCTGTCCACGGAAATTCAGCTTTGCAAATGCAAATCCTGCAATTGCCGAGAAGAAAACCTGGGCAAGTGAAACAACAGTTCCAACATAGAAAGTGTTAATCAACGCTTGGTTGAATTGCGGTAGCGCTTCGTAGACGTTGTTTACTACCGTAAAGAATCTAGGGCCAGGTAAAAGTGTCGGTGGGATCTTGCTGATTTCTTCGGTTCCGTTTGAAGCTACGATGAACATCCAGTAGAACGGGAAGATTGAAAGCAGAGTTGTAAGGACTAGCACGAAATATCCCCAGACAGACATCTTCTGCCACTTAGGTCTCTTGTTTGGTTTAGCTATCACTGTCATTTGTGAGCACCTGCCAAACGTCTAGTAATGAAGAAATTGATAATCGACACTATGGCAACAATGAATGTAATCATGATTCCGATTGCCGCTGCATAACCCCATTTATACGCAACGAATGCTTGCTCAAATAAGAACAAGGTCAGCGTAGAGAATTGGCCCGAGTCTCCGCCGTTGTATGAACCACCGAGAATCAATGGCTCAGCAAATACCTGAAGACCACCGATGGTTCCAACGATAAGCACAAAGGTGATGGTGTTACGCAGTGATGGAAGAGTCACATAAATAAACTGCTTCCACTTGCCAGCACCATCTAGCTGCGCCGACTCGTATAGCTCGTTTGGAATGGCCAACATCGCTGCTAGGAAGATCAGCGCGTTGTAGCCGGTCCAACGCCAAACTATCATCGATGCAATAGCAACGTGGCTTGATGTTGTTCCCTGAACGAAGTCGACGTGCTCAAAACCCAGAGCGCCTATAACTATGTTCACCATTCCAAAGTCACGACCAAAAAGCTGACCAAAAACGATTGCGATTGCAAGCACCGAGGTGATATTTGGAACCAGCAAAATAGTTCGCCAGAAGGTAGAACCCTTGAGGAAAGGATGGTGCAATACCGCTGCCAGTCCGATGCTCATAATCAGCATGGGAATAGTTGATAGCAGCCAGATGTCTACGGTGTTTACTAATGCATTCCAGAATCGAGTATCGGCCACCAACTCGTTGAAGTTAGCTAAACCGATGAACTCCTGAGTGCCTAGTGCGTCCCAGTTAAAAAAGGCGATGTAGATCGAGTAGATGATTGGTGCAAGACCAAAAATTAGGAACATCACAAAAAACGGGGCGGTGAATATGTAACCCCATCTACCGTTTAGCGAAGGTACGGCACCCGGATTACTGGTCTTGCGAGTCGGGTTAGCGCTCTTCCACGGCGATGGCGGCTTGTTATTCCGCTTAGCCACTGTTGCTTGCGACATTAACTTATCCCTTTATTTACACTTACCTGCATCGGCGATGCCTTTAGCAAATGCCTTATTAGAGTCTTTCTCTTTACCGTTGGCAACAAGGGAGATTGCCGATCCCATTGCCATGTCAATACAGCGCTGCAACTTACCTTCAAAGATTGGCTTTAGCTTCTTCACACCATCAACGTAGATCGCACCTACTGGAGCATTGTTGAAGAATGGGTCCTTGTATCCAACTAAGTCTGGGTCGGTGTATAGCGAAGGAGTTGAAGGGAACAAACCATAAGTGCGGAATGCTTTCAACTGCTGATCTGGAGCTAGGTACCAGGCAATGAAGTTCCATGCCTCCTGCTTGTTCTTCGCACCCTTAGGAATGGTTAGCTGGCTACCACCTTGGTTACCTCCACCACCAGGAATATCAGCGATGTCCCACTTACCAGCAGTGTCAGGTGCCTGACCCTTGATGTAGTCCATCATCCAAGCTGGGGATAGCATCACAGCGAAAGTACCCTTGGTCATACCAACGTTCCAGTCAGATGAGAACTGGCCGATACGAGTACCGATGTTTGCCTTGCTCGCATTGATTGTGTAGTTGAAAGCTTTCTTCACCTGTGGGTTGGTCTTGTAAATCAGAACACCAGTAGCGGTTCCGTTGTTACGGTAATACTTCTCCGTACCTTGGTTTAGCACTGCTGGATAAATTGTTCCAACGTTGTCCATGAATCCCTTGGTTTCAACGGTGGTCTTCTTGAAAGC
>RHAS01000014.1 GCA_010028615.1 Actinomycetota bacterium | reverse complement strand
GTCCGGCTGGGACGTTCGTACCAGGTTTTGAAAAACCACCAGGTCTAGATTGGCCAGCTCCTGCAGGTCTTGCCCCGCCAGGTCTGGTTCCTTGTGGTCCACCTGGTCGAGATCCCGCAGGACGGTTACCAGTAGTTCCAGCTTTACCCATTCCTTGGTTTGCAGCGAATGGGTTATTACCTGGGCGAGCCATTGGCCTTGGAATACCCATACCCTGAGATGCGGCAAACGGGTTGTTTCCTGGCCTTGGAATACCTGGCACTGGAGGAATTGGAGCGGCCTTAGGCTCAACTTTTTCCTCAGCCTTTACCTCAGGTGCAACTGGCTCAACAGCCGGTGCTTCAACCTCAACCGCCTTGGTGGCTTTGGCTTTTGTAGCTTTAGGCTTTTCTTCTTTCGGCTTGGCATTAGGGAATGCTGCGCGAAGCTTATTCGCAACCGGCGGAGCGATTGTCGAAGAGCCGCTTTTCACATACTCGCCGAGTTCGTTTAATTTAGCTAAAGCCTCAGCGGTTTCAATACCTAGCTCTTTGGCTATGTCATAGACGCGTGGCGCCACTTAGTTTCTCCTGTCTGGGTCCTGCCCAGCCAGGGCAGGCTTTATTGCTTTGAGGATCTCATTTCGAGGTACTCATTAGATCTCTAACATCTTTTCTGCCTGTTCTCTCAGGTTCTCTTGAACCTGAACGTTCACTTTAACTCTAAGTGCTCGAGGGATGGAATTGCCTGTTATCGCAGCTGAAAAACAACTGTTTTTAGGGTGAATCCAACATCCTCTACCGGGCTTTGTTTTATCCAAATCGAAACTCAAAGTGTTTTGAGTGTGAACGATTCGGAGTAAATCTGCTCGGCTACCCGATTGGCGACAACCAACACAGGTTCTAACTTGATACATTCTAATACCTGGAAGCCCAAAACAAATAGCCCCAAGAACAGGCTATTTATTCCTCATCTTCGGCATCGTCGGCCATAATGTCGATTTTTGCGCCAGTTAGCTTGCTGGCAAGCCTCGAATTCTGACCTTCTTTTCCAATTGCTAAAGAAAGTTGATATTCGGGAACTAGCACTCTTACCTTTGGACGATTCGAGTCCGCATCTGCCACATTTCGCTCATTCACTATGAACGCTGCTGAAACCTTTGCCGGAGATAGTGCATTCGCAACAAACTGGGCAATGTCTTCTGAATAGTCGACGATGTCAATCTTTTCATCGTTTAGTTCTGCCGTGACCGATCTAACGCGCTGACCTAGCTCGCCGATGCAAGCACCTTTGGCATTTAGACCCGGCACTGAGGTTCTGACAGCAATCTTTGTCCTTTGGCCAGCTTCTCTGGCAACCTGAACTATTTCAACCTGACGGTTAGCAATTTCTGGCACTTCAAGCTCAAAGAGTTTTCTGATCAGGCTCGGGTGCGTTCTTGAAACGTTGATTTGCACTTGGCCACGCATGTTTTTGTCTACCTTGGTGACATAAAAACGCATCCGCTTACCGTGTGAATAGTCTTCACCCGGAACTTGCTCCTCTGGCGGCAAAATCGCTTCAACCTCACCAATTTTCACATAAACCATATTGGGTCTAGGTCCCTGCTGGATTTCTCCAGCAACTATGTCCTCAACCTTGGCTTTAAACTCTCCGTAGTAACCTTCGGCAGCTAATCCTCTAATCCGAGCGGCAATAACTTGTTTGGCAGCGTTAGCGGCAATACGCCCGAAGTTCTCCGGGGTCTTTTCGACTTCTGGAATTTTTGTTCCGTCGGGAAGCTCGGTAATCAACTTACCCTTTTCATCCCGCTCTTCGGTATCTGGCACAAAAATGTGAACTGTTCCAGTTTTTTGATCTAAAACTGCTCGAGCGGTGTCATTACTACCAACGGTTCTTTGATAAGCAGCAACCAGTGCCGCTTCGATGATTTCAACCAATTCATTGAAGGGAATCTCTCGATCACGCTCAACCTGTCGTAGAGCATTTAAATCGATGTCCATGAGATGCCTCCTGGCCGCTAGTCAGTTATACGAGGGCGAAACCTTTATGCCAACTCGTTCACTGCTAAGTCTATCTTGACCGAGCGGCGCTCGCCAGAGCGTCTGTCCCAAATATCAACTTCGCCATCCGCTAACCCTCGACCAACAATCACGATTTTCGGGACACCTAGTAATTCAGCATCGCTAAATTTCACACCTGGGCTGACCTTGAGCCTGTCATCAACTAGGACTGATTTACCTTGAAGCTCAAGTTTTTCAGCAAGTTCATCGGCAGCTTGATAAATCTCTGTCTCTTTACCAGCTGCTACTACCATGACATCAACCGGTGCAACGCTGTCCGGCCAAATTAGACCTTTCTCGTCATTATTAGCCTCGGCGATTACTGCCACGATTCTGGTCACGCCAATACCGTAGGAACCCATGGTTACGGTTACCAGCTTCCCGTTTTCATCTAAAACTTTTAGATCCAGCGCTTCAGCATATTTCTTACCAAGTTGGAAAACGTGACCTATTTCAATTCCTCTAGCCAACTCCAATGGCCCACTACCATCAGGTGCTGGATCTCCAGCTCGGATTTCGGCAACATCGGCAATTCCATCAGCCTCAAAGTCTCTGCCGTATACCAAATCAAAGACGTGCTTTTCATTTTTGTTGGCTCCAGTTACCCAACCTGAGCCAACCACTACTCGCGGATCGACCAGATAGCGGATTTTAGTTGTTGCCTTTTCCCCAAGAAATTGCTTACCGTCCATAACTGGACCGATGTATCCTTTGACAAGTTCTGGGTGTTTAGCAAAGTCCTCTTCTGTAGCTGGTTCAACTTCATAGCCGGCAAAAGCCACTTCAGCACGCTTTAGATCTAATTCACGATCACCAGGGATTGCAACAATCACTAGGTTTCGCTTGTGATTGATATCCGTAATAGCCAAAACGATATTTTTCAAAGTGTCAGATTTGCCGATTTTCAAACCTAATTGCTTTTCTGCAAATGCCACGATGGAATCGATGGTTCCAGCGTTAGGCGTGTCCTGGATAGAAGCTGCTGGCTTACCCTCGAAACTAATTGGCTCTGGAGTGAGAGTCTTTACCGCCTCAACGTTGGCGGCATAGCCACCTGGGGATCGAACAAAAGTGTCTTCCCCAATTGGTGAAGGAGCTAGAAACTCCTCACTTGCTGACCCACCCATCGCACCAGCGTCTGCTTTGACAATTACATAGTCGATGCCAAGACGAGTGAAGATTCGCTCATAGGCATCGCGCTGAGCCTGATAAGACTTCTCTAATCCCTCTTGGTTCACGTCAAAGGAATAGGCATCTTTCATTACGAATTCTCTACCGCGAAGTAGCCCTGCCCGAGGTCTAGCCTCATCGCGATATTTGTTCTGAATCTGATAGATGGTAAGTGGTAGGTCTTTGTAACTTGAATAGAGATCTTTGACAAGTAATGTAAACATTTCCTCGTGAGTTGGAGCTAAAAGATAGTCTGACTTCTTTCGGTCTTGAAGCCTAAATAAGTTATCACCGTATTCACTCCAGCGACCGGTGACCTCAAATGGCTCCCGAGGAAGTAATGCTGGAAAGAAAACTTCTTGAGCTCCAGCGGCGGCCATCTCTTCACGAACAATCTGCTCAACCTTGGCTTTCACCATAAGACCAAGTGGTAGCCAGGTATATATTCCAGGAGCAGCTCGCCTAATGTAACCGGCCCGTACCAACAATTTGTGACTATCAACCTCAGCCTCAGCAGGGTCTTCACGAAGGGTGCGCAGAAATAGACTGCTCATTCTCAGCAACATGATTAGTCCTTTTTCGCCACAACAACTTCAGGTGAGCCCACCAGTGCTGGATCCATATCAGCGGCAATACGGTTAGCCTCTTCAATTAGAGTCTGAACAATTTCGCTCTCTGGAACGGTCTTGATTACCTCACCCTTAACGAATATCTGGCCTTTGCCGTTACCGGAGGCAACTCCCAAATCTGCTTCTCTAGCTTCACCAGGGCCATTAACCACACAACCCATAACAGCAACTCTTAGTGGAACTGTCATTTTCTCCAGCCCAGCGGTAACATCTTCAGCCAATTTATAAACATCTACCTGAGCCCTACCGCATGAAGGGCAGGAAACAATCTCGAATTTTCTAGGTCTTAAGTTAAGCGACTCAAGTATTTTCGATCCAACCTTGATTTCTTCAACCGGAGGTGCTGAGAGTGAAACGCGAATCGTGTCGCCAATACCCTTAGACAATAAAGCCCCAAAAGCTACTGAAGACTTGATGGTCCCCTGAAATGCGGGTCCCGCTTCGGTCACACCAAGGTGCAGCGGCCAGTCACCACGTTCGGCCAGCATTTCATATGCTCGCACCATGACAATCGGATCATTGTGCTTCACGGAAATCTTGAAATCGTGGAAATCGTGTTCTTCAAATAGCGATGCTTCCCAGACCGCTGATTCAACTAGAGCTTCAGCTGTGGCCTTACCGTATTTCTGCAAAAGTCTAGGATCCAGCGATCCTGCGTTTACACCAATTCGAATTGAAACACCTGCATCTTTAGCGGCTTTGGCAATTTCGCCAACTTTGTCATCAAACTGCCTAATGTTGCCAGGATTTACCCGCACTGCACCACAGCCGGCTTCAATCGCTTGAAAAACGTATTTAGGTTGAAAGTGAATATCAGCAATAACCGGAATAGGCGACTTCTTAGCAATAATTCGAAGCACATCAGCATCGTCCTGGCTTGGGCAAGCAACCCGGACAATGTCACAGCCTGCTGCTGTTAGTTCAGCAATTTGCTGCAGAGTTGAGTTGATGTCGGTAGTTGGAGTAGTCGTCATTGACTGGACAGATATAGGAGCATCGCCACCTACTGGAACCTTACCCACCATGATTTGGCGAGTCTTACGCCTAGGGGCTAAGACTTCAGGGGTTTGCTTACCAAGGTTTATCGCTGGCACAAAAATCAACTACTTTCGAAATGCTTTATTGCCTATAAGTCTAAATCGCTTTAGCCAAAAAGTTAGAACTGGACTGGGTTGATAATGTCCCGCAGAATAAGCACCACTGTTAGTAACAGCAATAGACCTGCAACAAAATAGGCAATCGGCATCATCATGGCTGTATCAACCGGCTTTTCAAGTTTCTTTCCGCGAAGGCGCCAAATGCCACGTTTTATAGATTCGTAAATAGCGCCAGCTATGTGTCCCCCATCAAGTGGAACAAGCGGGATCATGTTGAATACAAATAGAGCAACGTTCAAACTAAGCATCAAACCTAATTGACTCAAGAATTTATCTTCGAAGGATAATTCGCTATCGCCCACTAACGAGCCTGATATCTGCCCGAGACCGACAATAGATATTGCGCCTTGGGGATTGCGTTCAGCGTCGGGAGTCAATTCTGCGAAGGCATTGAAAACTTGTATTGGGAGCTGAACAATCATTTCTCCCGTCTGATACATCATCAGACCAAGGTTGGCGGTTGCTTCAATTGGAGTTTGTGGGAAGCGAGCAACTTCCAAATAAACTCCGAGATAGCTTCTAGTTACGCCATCAAAACTTACCTTAACCGGGGTAATTGTTAGCGATTTTTCATCACCAGAGCGAATAACGACTAACTCTAAACTTCTATTCGCGTTAGCTTCAATAATCGGCTCGATGTCGCGCCAACGAGAAATAGTTTTCCCGTCCAATCTAATAATCTGGTCGCCAGATTTAAGACCAGCTAAAACAGCCGGCGAGGATTCCCCAACTAAGTCGCAATTAGGGTTTTCCAGAGTTGGGATACACGCAACTACCTCTCTGACCTGGTTTGTCCTATCGACTGGTCCGTAGCCAGAAAAAAGCGCAATTGCAATTACAAAAGCGATAAGGAGATTCGCGAAAGGCCCACCAAACATAATGATTAGTTTTTTCCAAGGGGCAAGTTTATAAAAAGCCCGTTGGTGATCGGCCTCGTCTAGTTGCTCTGAGTTTCTAATCGTGCTGGCTACCTTGCGCCAAGAATTAGCTTTCTCAACAACATCACCTGGAGGCAACATACCCACCATTTGGATGTAACCGCCTAAAGGAATTGCCTTGACACCGTATTCAGTTTCGCCACGCTTTCTAGAAAAAAGTGTCGGACCAAATCCAATCATGTACTTGGTTACTTTGACCCCGAATAATTTAGCAGGTAACAGATGACCTAATTCGTGTAAACCAATAGAAATTGCCAATCCGAGCAGTAGCAGCAACCAACCTGCAATTGAATTTATGAAATCCATTTTTCTAACCTAACGGCTAAGAGCGACAAACTTGAAAATTAAGATTGGCTAATCAGCGAATTAGCAGTTTCTCTTGCCCAACGCTCTGCTTCAAGCACTCCATCAAGACTTAGTTCTGCAGCAGGCGTATGACGGGCTAGGGTTTCTTCGATTAATTCGACAATCTTCGTGAAACTAATCTTGCCTATATGAAATGCCTCGACTGCTTCTTCATTGGCAGCGTTATATACGGCCGGATAAGTTGATTCACTCTCTCCAACCTGTCTGGCCAACCAAACAGCTCTGAATACTTGTTCATCGAGTGGTTCAAAATCCCAGGTGTGTGACTTGCTGAAATCAACCGCTAATGCAACTTCCGCTATTCGATCTGGCCACGTTAACCCAAGACTTATCGGTAGTTTCATGTCCGGTGGTGAGCACTGAGCCATGATTGATCCGTCAACAAATTCGACCATCGAATGCACGACCGATTGAGGGTGAACCGTTACAGCAATGCGGTCAAAATCTATTCCAAACAGAAGGTGAGCTTCAATTAGTTCCAAACCTTTGTTTACCATCGTGGCCGAGTTTGTGGTGACCACTTTGCCCATCTTCCAGGTTGGATGGCGAAGAGCTTGCTCTGGAGTAACCTCGGAAAGTTGCTGGTAACTATAGCCACGGAATGGCCCACCAGAGGCGGTGAGGATCAGACGTTTCACTTCGCTTCTATTCCCTGAAAGCAAGCACTGGGCCAAAGCCGAATGTTCCGAATCAACTGGAACAATTTGACCAGGAGCTGCCGCTTCGGTAACTAAACGACCCCCGACAATTAGCGATTCTTTATTTGCCAAAGCCAAGCGTTTACCGGATTTGAGAGTTGCCAAAGTTGGCTTGAGTCCAATAGATCCGGTTATTCCGTTGAGCACCACATCGGCTTCGGTGGTTTCAATAAGTTCACAGCTAAGCTCTGCTCCTTGGACAGCTTTGGCTGTATCTAAGCCAAATCTTTTGGCCTGTTCGGCAAGTAGATCAACGTTGCGATTAGCCGATAGCCCAACTACTTGAAATTCTTCAGGATGTTGGGCGATTATCTCTAGAGCCTGAGTTCCGATTGAACCAGTGCTACCAAGAATAATCACGCGTCGCATGCTTTAATCTTGCCATCTTTGCCTAATAAGAATGGCTTTAGCCAAGAAATGCGGGTTGAAGGTAGAATTGGGTTATGGCTATTGAACAACAACGTAAATTAGTTACCAGCATTCCTGGTCCAAAATCGCAAGCTCTCCACAAGAACCGCCTCGAACAGGTTGGGCACGGAGTCGGAACCACGCTTCCGGTATACATCGACTCAGCGCACGGAGCGATTTTGGTAGATGTCGATGGAAACCAGCTAATTGATATGGGCTCTGGTATTGGTGTAACAACAATTGGTCACACCAACGAAGCAGTTGTTCAAGCAGTCAGCGAGCAAGTAGCCAAGCTGACCCACACTCTTTTCACTGTTACTCCATACCTTCCTTATGTAGAAGTTTGTGAAATCTTAAACCGACACATGCCTGGTAAATTCGTCAAGCGATCAGCTCTTTTCAACTCTGGTGCTGAAGCTGTCGAAAACGCAATCAAACTTGCCAGAAAATACACAAACCGCAACGAAATCGCGGTATTCGATCACGCCTACCATGGCCGCACCAACCTGACTATGGCTATGAATTTCAAGAACATGCCTTACGCAGATGGCTTTGGTCCGTTTGCTGGCAGTGTCACTCACGTGCCGATGTCTTATCCATTCCATGACCCAGCTGGCATGACCGGTGAGGAAGCTGCAACAAGAGCAATCAACTACATGGAAAAGCGTATTGGCGCTAAAAATCTAGCTGCTGTTGTGATCGAACCAATTCAGGGTGAGGGTGGGTTTATCGTTCCTGCTCCTGGTTTCCTAAAAACTTTGTCTGTTTGGACAAAAGCCAACGGTATCGTTTTGGTTGCCGACGAAGTTCAGGCAGGTATGGCAAGAACGGGCAAGTGGTTCGCTTCGGAGCACGAAGAGGGATTTGAACCAGACCTCATGACAATCGCTAAAGGTATCGCCGGCGGTATGCCAATCTCAGCGGTTACTGGTCGCGCAGAAATCATGGATTCATCTCACCCTGGAGGTATCGGTGGAACCTTCGGTGGAAACCCGGTTGCAGCTGCAGCAGCTCTAGCAGTTCTGAAGCAAATTGAAGCCGGTGGTGTACTAGAAAAAGCCGTTCAAATTGAATCAGTTCTCAAGCCAAGACTTCTTGCCATGCAGGAGAGATTCCCTGTAATCGGTGAAGTTCGCGGTCGAGGTGCGATGCTGGCTATCGAATTTGTGCAACCTGGCACTAGAGAGCCAAACGCCGCAGTCACCGATGCAATCATGAAATTCTGTCACCAAAACGGCGTAGTGGTTTTGAATGCTGGAACCTATGGGAATGTGATTCGCTTCCTGCCATCGCTTGCTATCAGCGATGACCTACTAAACGAGGCTATGGATGTCCTCGAGGCTGGGCTCGGCACTCTCTAACTAGCTTCAGTTCGAGAGAATCAAGGAAGATTCTTATGCACTCATACCCGGATCGTGAAAAACTAGCGCAGCTATTCGCTAATGAAGTCGAATTGTTTGTAAGAAATCATCCGAACTCTGAATCGTTGCACCAGAAAGCTTCTGGTCCACTAATGGCCGGAGTGCCAATGTCTTGGATGGCAAAATGGCCAGGGCCTCATCCGATATTTGTCAAAAGCGCTAAGGGCTCTCGTTTTATTGATGTTGATGGCATCGAATATGTTGACTTCTGCCTTGGCGATACCGGAGCAATGGTTGGGCACTCCCCAGATGCGTCAGTGAAAGCCATAGCAGAGCAACTAAATAAGGGAATAACCTTTATGTTGCCCACCGAGGATGCCGCTATCGCAGCTAAAACTCTGGCAGATCGTTTTGGTGTTGAAAAGTGGCAGTTCACTCTTACCGCAACTGACGCCAACCGCCACATTCTGCGCTATGCAAGACATGTAACCGGTCGGAGCAAAGTGGTGGTTCATGATTATTGCTACCACGGAACCGTAGATGAAACCTTTGCCGTACTAGATGAATTCGGTAACACGGTTAGCCGAGAGAACAACATCGGCCCACAGGTAGATCCGGCTGTTACGACAATAGTTGTCCCTTTCAATGATTTAGCTGCCGCGGAGAAAGCCCTGGCTACAGGTGAAGTTGCGGCGATGCTTATTGAGCCGGTTTTACCCGAGCCAGGATATCTTGAGGGTCTAAGAGATCTCTGCACTAAATACGGAGTGATATTGATTCACGATGAGACCCACACTCTTAGCGAAGGTCCCGGAGGGATGACCGCGAGAAGAGGATTACATCCCGATGCTGTAGTGCTAGGTAAAACTATCGGTGCTGGTATTCCTGCTGGTGCATTCGGCATGACTTCAGAACTAAGTAACCGTGTGCAAAAAAGTCTGCATCTAGAGCATATAGACGTTGGTGGAGTTGGTGGGACACTAGCAGGTAACGCTCTTTCCATGGCAGCAATTCGAGCAACCCTAACCGAGGTTCTTACTCCAGAAGCCTTTGTCGAAATGGAGAAGCTCTGCACGATTTGGACTAAAGATGTTCAGGATCTGATCGACAAATATCAGGCAAATTGGCAAGTCAGTCAACTAGGTTGTCGGGCAGAGTATTCATTCAGATCGACTGCACCTAGAAATGGTAAAGAAGCCGCCGACGCCGATGATTTTGAATTACAGCAGTATCTTCACTTACATGCTTTGAACCGTGGAATTCTAATGACACCATTTCACAACATGGCTCTTATGTCTCCCGCTCACACGCTAAGTGATGTCAAACGTCACACCGAGCACTTTGAACAGGCACTGCAAGCGCTTTTTAGCTAAGCCTTTTTCGAAAGTCGACGACGCTTTATTTCCCCGTTTATCTGCGTGGCCAAAACAATGACAATTGCCAAGATAAAGACAGCCGAACCAATTACGTTAGCTTCAGCCGGCACTCCCCTGGCTGCAGCGGTATAGACGTATCTTGGGAAAGTCATATCAGCACCAGCGTTGAAGTTGGTGATGATGAAATCATCAAAACTGAGCGCGAACGAAAGCAATGCAGCAGCAGAGATTCCAGGAAGCAGCAATGGGAAAGTGATTTTCCAAAACACCTGACGAGGGTTTGCGTATAAATCGCGTCCAGCTTCTTCTAGAGCAGGATCTAAGCTAGCGACTCTGGCTTTCACAGTTACCACCACAAAGGAAAGACAGAACATGATGTGGGCAAGGATTATTGTGAAGGTTCCCTTCTGCACCCCTAGGTTAAAAAACTGTGAGGCAAGCCCGGCACCGAGTACCACTTCAGGAGTTGCCATCGGCAAGAACAAAAGCAGGTTTACTGAACTGCGGAATCTAAACCGGTAGCGAACCAGAGCAACTGCGATTGCAGTGCCGAGAGCGGTGGCGAAGACAGTTGAGATAACTCCAATAAATATCGAGTTTCCAAAAGCTTCACAGACACCTTCTCGCTGACACACATTTAGCCATTTATCGAAGGTGAACCCTCGCCAAATCAGGTTAGTTTTCAATGAGTCGTTGAAGGAGAAGACAAAGGTATAGAAAATCGGGATCAGTAGGTAAATGAATGTCAAAACGGCATAAATCGGAAGCGTAAATTTTCCTAGGCTAAATTTCATTAGAGCAGATCCTCCGTTCCGGATCTCTTCACATAGAAAGTAACCAATAGCAAAATCACGCCCATCAGCAAGACTGAAAGAGCTGAGGCTGATGGATAGTCATTGATGTTTAGGTAGTTTGCCTCGATTGTGTTACCCATCATGGCAGTTTCTGGTGAGCCTAGGAAATCTCCCGAAGCGTTGATGTAATCACCGGCTATGGGAATAAAGGTTAGAAGTGTTCCAGAAATAACTCCAGGCAGAGAAAGCGGGAAAGTAATTTTCCTGAAAACTTTTGCAGGTGATGCATACAAATCTGAGCCAGCTTCAAGGTAGCGAATGTCAAGTTTTTCAAGGGTCGTATAAAGCGGCAGGGTCATAAACGGCACGAAGTTGTAGATCAAGCCGAATACCACTGCAAA
>RHAS01000130.1 GCA_010028615.1 Actinomycetota bacterium | reverse complement strand
GCCATGGCCACAAAGCCCAACATGAACATGGCTTGGGTGATACTCAATAGATTCATCGGATGATCCTTTCGAAACCAGCAGGTTTTAGCCTATTAGCCAATAAGGCTTGCAACTATGACAAAACAATCAATTCTCGATAACTTTCATTCCACAAATCCTCCTGACCATCAGGCATAACTAAGACCCGTTCAGGATTTAGAGCATCTACCGCACCAACATCATGGGAAACCAACACAATTGCTCCAGTAAAGGTAGCAAGTGCTTTAAGGATTTCCTCTCGGCTAGCTGGATCTAGGTTGTTAGTGGGCTCATCCAGCAGCAAAACATTAGCTCTTGATACCACGAGTGAGGCAAGTGCAAGCCTGGTTTTCTCGCCTCCAGATAACACACCCGCAGGTTTATTCACGTCGTCGCCTGAGAATAGGAATGAGCCCAACACCTTACGCGCGTCGGTTTCGGCTAATTCCGGAGCAGAGTCCTGCATGTTTTGTAGAACAGATTTAGTCACATCAAGAGTTTCGTGCTCTTGAGCGTAATAGCCAATTTTGAGACCATGTCCAGGGTCTAGTTGACCAGTATCTGGTTGTTCTACTCCTGCCAAAATCCTCAGCAAAGTAGTTTTACCTGCTCCGTTTAGTCCGATGATCACTACTTTTGAACCACGATCGATTGCCAAATCGACAGCAGTGAACACTTCCAGCGATCCGTAATTCTTGCTCAAATTATGGGCAAATAGCGGAGTCTTTCCACAAGGGGTTGGCTCGGGAAATCTTATGTTCGCTACTTTGTCTTGTTCACGGACAGAATCAAGTGAATCTAGTAGCCGCTCAGCTCTTCTGGCCATTTGGTGCGCTGCCGCTGCCTTGCTAGCTTTTGCACCAAACCTTGTTGCTTGTAATTGCAGAGCAGCTGCTTTTCTTTCGGCAGTGGATCTTTCGCGCTTTCTTCTCTCTTCGTCAGTTTCTCGTTGCTTTAGATACGCCCGCCACCCCATGTTGTAGATGTCAATTACGGCTCTATTGGCATCAAGGTAGAAGACACGGTTTACCGTTTCCTCAACAATATCCAAGTCGTGACTGATAACTATCAGCGCACCTGTGTAATTCTTTAGGAAGTCTCGAAGCCAGAGAACGCTGTCGGCATCGAGGTGGTTTGTCGGCTCGTCCAAAATCATTGTTTCTGCATTGGAGAAAAGAATTCTTGCAAGCTCAATTCTTCTTCGTTGACCGCCAGATAAAGTGCCGAGATTTTGGCTAAGCACATTTGGTTTTAGTCCAAGGTGGCCGGCAATAGAAGCTGCCTGTGCTTCTGCGGCATATCCACCGTTGGCCTCAAATTGAGCTTCAAGTTTTGCGTAACGTTGCATAGCCGCTTCGTAAATCTTCTCCTCGACCGATCCCATGTCTTCACGGGCAGCCTCAAGCTTCTTCAGTAAGGTACCTAGTCCCCTGGCGTTTAGAATTCGGTCTTTTGCGCTTTCATTAGGATCGCCAGATCTTGGGTCTTGAGGAAGGTATCCAATTTCACCAAAAGACTCAATAGATCCTGCAGACTGTTGAAAATCTCCAGCGATAACCCTAGTCAAGGTTGTTTTGCCAGCCCCATTCCGGCCGACCAGACCGACTTTGTCACCCTTTGCGACCTGAAAGTTCACCCCAGTCATCAGGACTCTTGCCCCGATAGTTATTTCTAGGTCACGTGCGGTAATCATTGTGACTCCAAGACTGAACTTACAAAGGGCGAGGTTGAATTGATTTAACCCTACAATTAACCAAAGGGAAATTATTGGGAAAGGCACTAACTTGAGCTCTATCACTACGACTCGACCAACTATCGTCGACAGTCTCATCAGTCGCAGCATCTATTCAGATATCGCTTTAGTGTTCTTTGGTGTTGCGCTCACTGCAGTGGCAGCTCAAATCCAAATTCCAGTTAGTCCTGTTCCATTTACTTTTCAAACCCTAGCGGTACTTCTTATCGGAGCTAGCTATGGTTATGCAAGGGCTGGAATTACGATGGCAACTTACGCTCTTGCCGGTTTAGTTGGAATTCCAGTTTTTGCTGGATATTCAAAAGGCCCAGAGGTCCTGCTAGGTGCAACCGGCGGATTCATTCTCGGGTTTATCTTTGCAGCAATGCTAACCGGCTACCTTGCTGAACGCGGTTGGTCTAAGAACGCCTGGAAAATGTTCTTGAACTTTAGTTTTGGTTCAGTTTTGATCTATGCCTTTGGCGTTCCCGTGCTGGCGATGATTGCCTTCAATTCAGATTTGCTTACAGCAACCCAGTTCATGCTCCCGTATTTACTCTGGGATGCTCTCAAGGCAGTTATCGCTGGAGCATTTCTTCCAACCGCATGGGCTGTGGTTAGCAGAATAAAAAAGGCTAAATAGTAAAACCTATTGCCCGCATTTGCTCTTTGCCGTCTTCAGTGATTCTTTCTGGACCCCAAGGCGGCATCCATACCCAGTTAATTCTGAACGCTTCTACTACCCCGTCCAAGGCCATAGCGGTCTGCTCTTCAATCACGTCGGTAAGTGGACAACCAGCTGAAGTTAGAGTCATGTTAATTAGGAGGCTTCCGTCTTCTGCTTGTTTTAGATCGTAAATCAATCCAAGATCAACGATGTTTACGCCAATTTCAGGATCGATTACTTCTTTTAGCGCCTCTAAGCAGCGGTCATACTGTTCGGCAGGCAAATCCAATTCAGACAATTAGTTAGTCCTCTGGTACTTGTCGTAACCTTCTGCTTCAAGCTTGTCAGCAAGTTCTGGTCCGCCCTCTTCAGCAATTTTGCCGTCAACAAAGACGTGGACGTAATCTGGCCTAATGTATTTCAGGATTCTGGTGTAGTGAGTGATCAACAAGACACCCATGTTGTTTTCCTGCTTGATTCGGTTGACTCCTTCAGAGACAACTCGCAGCGCGTCAACATCCAGACCAGAGTCTGTTTCATCCAGAACCGCAAATTTAGGCTTTAGCAGTTCCATCTGAAGGATCTCGTGTCGCTTCTTCTCACCACCAGAGAAGCCTTCGTTAACATTTCTTTCCGAAAACGCTGGATCCATACGTAGATTCTCCATGGCTTGCTTGACATCTTTGACCCAGGTTCTGATTGCTGGAGCTTCCCCATCGATTGCTGTCTTTGCGGTTCGCAAAAAGTTTGATACTGAAACACCAGGGATTTCAACTGGATACTGCATAGCGAGGAACAAACCAGCTTTAGCTCTCTCATCGA
>RHAS01000129.1 GCA_010028615.1 Actinomycetota bacterium | reverse complement strand
TCTCTTAATCTCAGCAATAATGCCGACTCGACTTCTAGTTTTTAGATCTGAGATTGGTCGAGGCTGCCGGACGCTCTGAATCTGTTCTTCGAGTTGGGCGACAGAGATTAGTTCGTTTCGCTTGCTGGCATCAGCTAAGGCACCAGCGTAGAGTTCATCGAGCATTTAGCTCTTAGTTTTCTTCCCGTCGAGCCCGAAACCAAACTTAGAGAGAATTGGGCCCAATGGTATTGAAACTATGGCAAGAGCTAAGCCGGCATACATCATGGTCGAGTTTGTGATTAGGAAACCGAGCGTCAAAACTGCTGTGCCAACAATGGCTGTTATTACGGCAGACCAAGCTGCAACGGTGTTTCCGTGACCAGGTTCATCGTGCTCAGTGCTCATTTGTTACCTTCCTAACTAGTTCCATCTTAACCCACTATCCGAACATTGAGTTTGCTCTGGAAACCGCAGTCACCAAAGCTGATGCCTTATTTACGGTCTCTTGATACTCAGATAAAGGATCTGAATCTAGCACTATTCCTGCGCCAGCTTGAATGTGAGCTTTGCCATCTCGAAGCACTGCTGTTCTGATGGCTATGGCAAGATCTGCGTTTCCTGAGAAGTCTAGGTAGCCAACAACGCCTCCAAAGAGACCTCTATTTGAAGGCTCTAATTCAGCGATAATTTCGAGTGCTCTCGGTTTTGGTGCTCCAGAGAGCGTGCCAGCGGGAAATGTTGCAGCTAATAAGTCAACTGGACCGGCCTCGGTATTCAGATTTGATTCAACGGTTGAGACCAGGTGCATGATGTGGCTAAACCGCTCCACCTTCATGAACTCGGTGACGCTTATCGATTCAGGCTTTGATACCTTGAGTAGATCATTTCTCGCTAGATCTACCAACATGAGGTGTTCAGCGCGCTCTTTTTGATCCCACTTTTCTATCTGACATTTTGACAAGCGCCTCTGGTGAACTCCCAACTACGGAGTATTTACCCTGGTCATCTTCAAGGTTCAGCAAGTACATGTATGGACTTGGGTTCAACGCGCGCAACACTCGATAAACATCAATTGGCTCGGCTTTCAACTCCAAATCGAATCGTTGCGACAGAACAACCTGGAATACATCACCTGCTTTTACATACTCCTTGGCTGCTAACACGTTGGCAACAAAATCATCTCGAGAGATGTTGGATTCGACTGCTGTATGCTCACTGGATGAAGGCTGCTTGAAGACCTGGTTGGATGGTTTGCTGACTAGTTCGAGAAGCCGTTCAAGGCGACGAACGGCTTCGTCGTAGGCTTCGGCAAAGCCAACTGATTCATCGCAGTAAATGTTGGAGATTAGTTGTAGGCCGTTGTCTTTGTGATCAATGACGATAAGGTCTTGCACCATCTCTAATTGAATTAGCGGCACTTGATAGGCCTTGACCATGGATTTTGGTAGTGACTCGAGTTGGTGGACTAGATCCCAGCAAAATAAACCCACCAGCCCTGATGTCAGTGGCGGTAACCCCTCTATTTGTTGGTGCTTCCAAGAGCTTTGAATTAAATCAACTGCACTAAGCAGATCTTTTGGAATATCTGCAATTGATGGCAGAAGTTTTACTTTACCCAAACTAGATAGTCCATCTTGAGACGCAAATAGGTTAGTTCTTGAGTCAACGCCAATAAAACTGAATCTAGACCAGACCCCTTGCTCAGCTGATTCTAGAAGGAAAGTTCCTGATCTCCCCTGTGTTACTTTTTCAAACAGGCCAACCGGTGTATCGGTGCCACCAAAGATCTGGAGAGATAACGGGAATACTTTTCCAGGCTCGGCAAGCTCAAGAAATGAATGCTTATTCAAATTGAGGTTTTCTAGAGACATTGGAAACTACTTTGCAGACTCGGCAAGGCTGCGAAGCAATGAAATTTTTGCATTTCGGTCCTGCTCTCTAAATACTGCTGACCCCGCAACAAATGTGTCAGCTCCAGCTTTAGCAATCGCAGAGATGTTGGTCTCGTCTACCCCACCATCTACCTGCAGCCATATGTCCTTGCCAAGCGAGTCTATTTGCTTTCTTGCTGCTGAGATCTTTTCTAGTGATTCGGCTATGAATGCTTGACCACCAAATCCAGGTTCGACACTCATGATCAGAATTTGATCGAATTCTTCTAGGTAATCATTGACTGCTTCTAGCGATGTACCTGGCTTGATTGAGATTCCTGCTCGGCTACCATTCGATTTGATGCTGCGAGCTACCTCAATTGGGTTTAGACACGCCTCGAAGTGCACTGTCACAGAGAAAACTCCAAGCTCGGCGTAACGGCCCGCCCAACCATCTGGGTTATCTATCATCAGGTGGACATCTAGAGGTAGCTCGGTGATCTCTTGCATTCGTTTGACCATTGGCAGACCAAAGGTGAGATTCGGCACGAAATGACCATCCATAACATCGACATGGATTCCATCAGCTTCGGAGATCGTCCCAAAATCTCGCTGGAAGTTCACAAAATCAGCGCTTAGAATGCTTGGCTGAATACGCATGGTCATTGATTAAGCCTATTGCCTTGAAGGCTTTGTCAGGAGAGCTAAAAACATTGAGTCCGTGCCGTCGCGATGGGTAAACAGCTGAACAGTTTTGCGATTAGAGGGTAATTTTCCTTGAAAATATCTTGAGTTCATAAATTCCGTCAGGTCCAAAACCTCAATGTCCAAATTCTGCATCGCTTTATGGATAATTGCAGTTGTTTCTGAAACGTGGGGTGAGCAGGTGACGTAAAGGCAAAGACCTCCTGGCTTTAATGCTGCAATTGCACTCTCCAGAAGTTCGTACTGCAACTTACAAAGTTCTTTTAGATCCTTATCTCGCTTACGCCATCTAGCCTCTGGACGACGTCGGAGAGCTCCTAAACCAGTGCATGGCGCGTCAACGAGAATCCGATCATACTTCTTCGCATCAACCTTCCCGTATTCCCTTCCGTCTCTTTGCCTTACCCGAAACTTCCCAATTGGTTCTAGAGCACTAGATACTAGCCCTGCTCTATGAGCTATTGGTTCGTTAGCTTCGAAGTTGACATCATTCGTGCTAGAAATCGAAGCAAGGATTGCCGATTTTCCTCCAGGACCAGCACACAAATCTAACCAATCTTCACCAGATTTAGGATCTCGGTATTCACAAAGCGCTAACGCTGCCAATTGAGAGCCCTCGTCCTGAACTCGAATAAGCCCCGAACCAAAGCCCGTTAACTCGGTTGGGTTCCCACCAGAAATG
>RHAS01000128.1 GCA_010028615.1 Actinomycetota bacterium | reverse complement strand
GTGGAGCAATTACGGAAGTAAGACCAATCTTTACTGATTTTGATACAGACTTTGCCGGTAGGTAGTTTGAGTTTCCGGGGTTAGAAGCTCGAATGGTGCAGGTACCAACTTTGATTGCAGTAACCCTGTTGCCACTGATGGTGCAGTAGCTTGTGGTCACTGATGAAAGTGTTGTAGTTCCGGCTGTTTCTGTTACTGCTAGATCAGCAGTCGGATTGGCCATTGATAGCCAGCCAAAATCTGAGAGAGTGAGAGTATTTACAGCCTTGGAAATTGCAAAAGTTCTTGCTACAGCGCGAGCTGGCTTACTTACTACGGTTCCAGGGTTGGTTGCAGTTATTCGGCAAGTGCCGGCACCTAGAACCCTCACTGTCGTGTTGTTCAGGACACTACAAATCAAAGGTGTTGTCGAGGTAACGGTTGTTACTCCAGCGCTTTGGGTAATGTTCAGGGCAATGTCTGGGCTACCGAAGGTAACTTTGGAAAGAGTTGGGAAAGTAATTGTGGTAGTAGGCAAGGTCGCTGCTTGAGCTTGAAGGTTTGCCCCGAAACCAACAAATAGGGCAATAGCGAGAGCTACAAAGCGCTTGCGAGAAGTCATCATTAGTCCAGCCTAGACACTAAACAAGCCTTGTGAAAGCGGTTTCGTGGCTATTCAGGGCTTTTCCAGCCAACCGAGCCAGAAACGTTACCGATAAAGGCAGTAAGTGCTTAGTTACTAGTTGACGCCAAGAAGATCGATAACAAAAACCAAGGTTCTACCTGAAAGCTGGTGACCGCCGCCAGCAGGACCGTAGGCATATTCAGGAGGGCAAATCAGCATTCTTCTTCCGCCAACTTTCATGCCTGGGATACCTTCTTGCCAACCCTTGATCAGACGGTTCAGTGGAAATTCAATCGACTCTCCCCTGCCCCAAGAAGAATCAAATTCTTCACCGGTTTCGTAGTCAACACCGAGGTAGTGAACCTCAACAGTTGCACCTGCAGGAGCTTCGGCACCGGTGCCAACAATCATTTCCTTCATGGTCAACACAGTTGGTGCTGGCTCAAGCATGGGTTCAATTTCAGGACGCTCTAAATTACTCATTTTGTCATTCTAGCCCAGTGCGCTCTAAAGGCATGAGCGTTCTAGACTTCTAGTTATGAAAGAAAGACAACTGCTAGAACTCTGGTCAAAGCTTCGAAACCAACTAATCTTGGCTCAGTTAGCCCCCACATTTCTTCTAATCACAACTGTTAGCTTGGTGCCAGAAATAAAGGCGGCCGGCAATTATGTTGTCTTTGCTACTCTTGGAATTCTTCTAGCTTCCGGAATCTTGGGTGCCTTGGTTGAATTCTCAGCAGCCCATGAGGCTCAGGCTGTGGCCAGAGATCTGGCTAAGCTCGAAAAGCAAAGTCGCCTGAGCAAAAACATCGTAAAAAACTCCATGTGGTTATATGTCGCTAAATATGTGACGCCTGCAATATTTATTGCCATTTTCGTTTTTCTGGCATTAGCTCTTTTGTAAGAGTATTCCCTAGGTAAACACTTGACCTCAAAAACTAAATCCAAAGTAATTTCCATGTCCCTGGGAGTTGGACTAGCAACCGGGCTTTATGGAATTTCCTTTGGCGCACTATCTTCTGCTGCTGGGCTTAGCCTGTTGCAGACCCAGGTGCTCTCCCTGGTGATGTTTAGTGGTGGTTCGCAATTTGCACTTGTGGGAGTTTTAGCTTCGGGTGGCGTTGCCGGCGTAATCCCTGCCATCATCTCGGCATGGATTCTAGGAATTCGCAATGGATTCTATGCGCTGAGAATGAATGGTGTCCTAGCCGTTCCAGTAACTCTAAAAGCTATAGCTGCTCAGTTGACTATCGATGAATCCAATGCGGTATCGATGGCACAAGAGAATCAGAAAGATTCCAGACTTGGCTTTTGGCTTACCGGAGGCTCGGTATTTGTATTTTGGAATCTATTCACCTTCCTAGGAGCTTTACTCGGTTCATCGGTTGGCGATCCTTCCCAATGGGGCTTAGATGCTGCAGCCGCAGCTGCTTTCCTGGGCCTTCTATGGCCAAGTCTGAAGAATCTTCGATCGAACCTGATTGCACTGCTAGCTGTCATTTTCACCTTGGCACTTGCCCTAGTGGTGCCAAGCGGCATCCCGGTGATTATTGCCGCACCACTTGCAGTTCTAACGGTCTATGCTCTAGCAAAAACAAAGCTTTCTAAGAAATTGGAAGCAGGTGAAGATGCCTGAGTTTTGGTTAGCTGTAATTATCGGCTCACTCGCTGTTTATTCTTGGAAACTTATCGGATACATCCTTCCTAAGAAGTTTTCCGAAAATAAGAAAGTTGCACGATTTGCAGGTGCGCTAACCATAGCCCTGTTGGCAGCGCTAACAGCAGTTCAATCTTTCACCTCAGATAAAGAAATAGTTCTTGATTCTCGTGCCTTAGCGCTAGGCGTTGCCGCCATCATGTTCTGGCGAAAACTACCTTTCATACTCGTTGTTGCATCAGCTGCCGCTGTGGCTGCTGCGGCTAGGTATTTCCTAGGTTGGGCCTAACTCCAGAAATCTCAGAAACTAGGATTTCATTCGGAAATTCTTTTGATGTAACGGATTGATATTGCTTGACTTGGAATCATTAGAATTCCTAATCCGATTATGTAAAAAAGTGGATTCAGGTACGGATTAATTCCATTTCCTATCCCATACTGGGTCACTAAGTAGAAGATGACCAGGATAGATAACCCAAATAATTGAGTGATGAAAAAGAAGACTGTTGCCATTACCGAATCAGGGCTTCGTTTCTTTACTTGTCTTAGGATTTCAAAGCTTTTTATGCTTGCCCAGATAAATACAAACATTCCGTATGCGACAACGGTAAATAAGACATAGAACACCAAGCCATTCCAGAAAGCATAAGGGATGAAGCCTGAGGCAATCGTGAGGGCAAGTCCAATTAGAACAATGCTTATCCGACGAGCATAGGCTTTTGCAAAGATCGGGGTTTCACTGATTCGATTTGGCTTTCCCACGGAGGTAGGTTCGCTAAATTTCGCTTCACGCCAAGCCAGCAATATTGTGGGGAATGAATAGGCGACATATGTCAACAATATCAGAACGGAAACATAAAAAACTGCAGCTCCCGAAGTGGTGAGGCTTGCCAGATATGCATTAAACATTTTCTCAAGATCAGCAAGTGGAGCCTCTGGTGGTGGCCAAGCTCCGGTTCTAGGTGTTGTGACCCAGAAGATAAAGTTGATTGCCGCACCGACTAAAGCAATAGCAAAAGCGGATCGCCTGACGACCAAGTAGCCATTGCGGAATGCCCAGTCTCGATTC
>RHAS01000127.1 GCA_010028615.1 Actinomycetota bacterium | reverse complement strand
CATGAAGCTACCTGAGCACAATCAGCTACCGTGAAGCCACCTTCTTTGTAGTCTGTTGCCGAGAATCTAATCAGGATGGGCATTTCACCTACTGCTGCTCTAATCTTTTGAACCATCTCGACTAGGAACCTTGCTCGGGCCTCTGCGCTACCACCGTATTCATCGCTGCGTTGATTAGTTAGTGGCGATAGGAACTGGTGGACAAGGTAACCGTGAGCTGCGTGGATTTCGATCATGTCAAAACCTGCTGTAACAGAGCGCTTTGCGGCTTCAACCCAGAGCTCAATCATTTGCTTTACTTCAGCAGTGGTTAGTTCGTGGGGAGTGTTGTATTCAGGGAATGCTTCACTGGTTGCCGAAACCGGCTCCCAGCCACCTGAACCCGAAGCCATTGCACCATCCCCAGACCAAGATCGATAAACACTTGCTTTCCTGCCGGCGTGCGCTAACTGGATTGCCGAGAGAGCACCCTGGCTTTTGATGAACTCGTTGATCGGTTGCCAGGCTAGGGCTTGCTCATCATTCCATATGCCTGTGTCCCAAGGGCTAATTCTTCCCTCGGGGCTCACCGCCGTTGCCTCACAGATAACTACGCCAGCGCCACCGACAGCACGAGACCCTAGGTGAACTAGGTGCCAGCTGCTTGCCATGCCATCTTGGTTTTCACAGGAGTACTGACACATCGGGGCAATCCAGATGCGATTTCGTGCCGTTACACCGCGCACGCTGATTGGTTCAAAGAGCTTTGCCATTGCTTAAGCCTAACCACTTGCATTGCTCCTAGACTTACTCAAGGGGGAATAACTAGGAGAAACGTTGCAAACTTCACGCCTGAGAGTATTGACCACTAATTTTTGGTTCATTCTGCTGGTAGCGCTGTTAGCCCAACTTACCTTGATCTGGTTCGGCACAGCATCCGGCGACCCCTTCGGTGATGTTCGCTATATCTATGATGCATGGATTAGCAATATGCGTTTGGGTAGTTACCTGCTTGGCATTACCGATCCCTGGGTTTATCCATATCCTGCGCAAATCCCACTGTGGCTTGCAGATTTTGCTTCGCCAACCGATTACCTATCCGGCTGGTATCTAGTAGTGGTGAATACCAACATGCTCTTGGTTGCATATCTATTGGGCTGGGGTAAGAAAATGGAACGCGCCAAAGCTGTTTGGTTTTTTATCGGCTGCGTATTCTTAATTGGCCCAGTTGCAATCGCCCGTCTAGAAGTTTTCTCAGTAGCACTGACCGTTATGGCGGCGGTTGCCTTTTATGAGAATAAAGAATCTAGATCAATTCAGCTTTTCAACCTAGCTACTTGGATTAAGGTTTCGCCTTTTGCCAGTTTGGTTTCGGTCTTTATTGTTAGTGATAAAAAGAAGAACTTCATTATCAACATGCTTATAGCTAGCACGGTGATAATCGGAATCGGGGTAGTCCTCGGTGGGATCGAAAACCTATTTAGCTTTGCCGGCATGCAAAGCGGTCGTGGAATTCAAGTTGAGTCCAGCATCGCAGTTATTTGGCTACTTGCTCTCTTGGTCGGAGTTCCTGGCATCAAAACCTATTACGACAATGAAATTGTCACTTTCCAGATTTCAGGCTTCGGGGTCACCGAGGTGGCTAGCGTGATGACCATCATCCAATTCCTAGCACTAGGCATTACCATCTGGCTGGGCTTTAGGGCAAAGGCAAACGGTGCAGACAGAAATACGCTTTTTGCTTGGTTGATGCTCACCGCAACTTTGGATCTCCTAGTTTTCAATAAAGTTGGCTCTCCGCAGTATCAACTCTGGTTAGTTGGAGTTGCGTTTTTCGGTGTTCTGGCAGGCACGCCGAAGTGGAAAATGGTCAGCGTGATAACCCTGATTACTTCGGGGCTGTCCTGGCTAATTTTCCCAGTCTTCTACGGCTCACTGCTAGACGGAGCACCACTAGGGGTTGGCTTATTAGTGCTCAGAAATCTAGGCGTAATCGGAATCTTGGTTTATGCCAATATGCAACTGATCAACCTTGGCAATAAAACTAAGCAACTAGGCAGTAGCGGCGAAGCCTAGTTCTAGATCGGCGATGATATCGTCGATAGTTTCTAATCCAATTGAAAGCCTTATAAGTCCAGGCGTAACTCCAGATGCCAGCTGCTGAGCTGGGTTAAGTTGGGCGTGAGTGGTGCTGGCTGGGTGGATCAGTAATGAGCGGACATCGCCGATGTTTGCCACATGCTTGAAAAGTTTTACCGATTCGACAAACTTCTCACCCATAGCTGAGCCGCCTTTGATTTCAAATGACATTACTGCGCCACAGCCTCTTGGTGCATACTTCTGCCCGGCTGCATAGTCAGGTGATGAAGGTATGCCTGCGTAGTTCACAAACTCAACTTGCGGGTGTTGACTAAGCCAGGTAGCAACCTTAACCGCGTTCTCGTTATGACGATCCATTCTCATGCTCAGGGTTGACATGCCCTGAAGTAATTCGTGAGCACTGGTCGGGGCTATCGAAGAGCCCATGTCTCGAAGCAGTTGGACTCTCGCTTTGACGATGTAGGCAAGTTCATCACCTAGAGCATCGGTGTAAACGATGCCGTTATATGAAGGATCAGGAGCTGTTAGACCAGGAAACTTATCGGATTTGGACCATTTGAATTTTCCGCCATCAACAATCACACCGGCAATCACGGTACCGTGACCGGAGAGAAATTTTGTAGCCGAGTGAATAACAATGTCAGCACCGTGCTCGAAGGGCCTTAGCAGATATGGTGTTGCAACGGTGTTATCGACAATCATTGGAAGCCCGTGACGGTGAGCTATTTCAGAAATTCCCTCGATGTCCAATACAGCAACCCTGGGGTTTCCTAGACTCTCACCATAGAACAGCTTGGTATTTGGTTGGATAGCCGCTTCCCAAGCTGCAAGATCATCCTGATCATCAATGAAGGTTGTCTGAATGCCGAGTTTCGGCAGGGTGTATTTCATTAGTGAATACGCTCCTCCATAAACTCTGGAGGAAGCGACGATGTGGTCGCCAGCGTTGGCGATGTTCAAAATCGAATATGTTTCAGCAGCCTGACCAGATGAGACTAGGAGCGCACCGGTGCCGCCTTCTAAAGCCGCAATTCGTTGCTCAGCGAAATCCTGAGTCGGGTTGTTGATTCTGGTGTAGATATTTCCAGCTGCCGATAACCCAAATAGGTTTCTGGCGTGCTCAGCAGATTTAAATAAATATGCGGCTGTGTCATAGATTGGTGGAACTATTGATCCGGTGGTTGGTTCAACCTGATATCCGGCATGGATTTGCTTTGTTTCAAATCCCCAGTTTTTGGAATCATTATTCATCGTCATTGATGCTTTCTCTTTTGGAGTAA
>RHAS01000126.1 GCA_010028615.1 Actinomycetota bacterium | reverse complement strand
TCCACCGATAGCCAGGCTAAGAGCGCGCTCGTCGATCGCGTTTGGGCTGGAAAGGTAAGTTCCAGTGCACTGGAGTTTTTGAAGTTATTAGTTGCCAAGCGCTTTTCGAAAGGGTCGGATTTAGTTTCGGTTCTTGAGCAGCTTGGTGTCCACGCCGCAGCTGCTTCAAATGCTAGCAATCTAGACAAAATCATTTCTGAGTTATTTGCTTTTGGACAAGTTGTCGCTTCCGATCGAGAATTGCAATTTGCGCTGAGTAGTAAAAGTGCGGGGCTAGAGGCCAAGTTGGCTCTAGTAGAAGCACTGCTTGGAAACAAGGCTAGTGAGGCTGCGAAAGCGCTAGTGATTCAAGCGGTTCGCGGCGCAAGGGGACGCAAAGTCGGAGTGGTCTTGGACCAGTTTGCCAAGCAGGTAGCGGCTTACGGTCAGTCATTGGTTGCCAATGTCAGAGTTGCAAACGAGCTAAGTGATGATCAGCTAAAGCGCTTGGGAGATAACCTAGCCAAGACTTATGGCGAGTCAGTCAAACTGAATGTAGAAGTAGATCCAAGTATCCTCGGCGGAATTGTTGTTGAGGTTGCTGGAGAGATTATTGACGGTAGCGTCGCTAACCGTTTGAACAACCTAAAAAAGCAGCTGGTTCACGCCGCTGCCAGTGTAAACCGAAGCTAACGCTTCAAATAGAAGAAGGAACGCAAAATGGCAGATCTAAGCATCAGTCCGAATGAGATTCGCGATGCCCTGAAGGACTTTGCTAAGTCTTACGAGCCAACCGAAGCCAACCGCACCGAGGTAGGGCACGTAATCGATGCCGGTGACGGTATCGCTCACGTTGAAGGTCTACCTAGTGTGATGGCAAACGAACTTCTAAAGTTCGAAGACGGCACTCTGGGTCTGGCACAGAACCTAGATGAGCGTGAGATTGGTGTGATTATCCTCGGTGAATTCGAACACATTGTTGAGGGTATGAAGGTTGAGCGTACCGGAGAGATTCTTTCGGTTCCAGTCGGTGATGCCTTCCTTGGTCGCGTTGTTAACCCAGTCGGTCAGCCAATTGATGGTAAAGGTGAGATCAAAGCTGAGACCCGCCGTGCCCTTGAACTTCAAGCTCCAGGTGTTATGGCGCGTAAGTCAGTTCACGAGCCACTACAAACCGGTATCAAGGCAATCGATGCGATGATTCCGATTGGTAGAGGACAGCGTCAGCTAATCATCGGTGACCGCCAGACTGGTAAGACGGCTATTGCCATCGACACGACGGCTCTGCAATCGGTCAGCACTGGATGTATGGTGGCAAGCACGTCCTGATTATTTTTGATGACCTATCAAAGCAGGCCGAAGCCTACCGTTCCATCTCGCTACTACTTCGCCGCCCACCAGGTCGTGAAGCTTACCCAGGTGACGTGTTCTATCTTCACTCTCGTCTACTTGAGCGCTGCGCAAAGCTAAACGACGAACTCGGTGGCGGTTCGATGACCGGTTTGCCAATCATCGAAACCAAAGCAAACGACGTGTCTGCTTACATTCCAACCAACGTGATTTCGATTACCGACGGTCAGATCTTCTTGCAGTCCGACCTTTTCAACGCTAACCAAAGACCAGCTATTGACGTTGGTATTTCGGTTTCTCGTGTTGGTGGTGCTGCACAGGTTAAGGGAATCAAGAAGGTTTCAGGAACTCTAAAACTTGAGCTAGCTCAGTATCGCTCACTTGAAGCATTCGCTATGTTCGCATCTGACCTAGATGCCGCATCGCGTCAGCAGCTTGCTCGCGGTGCTCGTCTGATGCAGTTGCTAAAGCAGCCACAGTATTCACCGTATCCAGTTGAAGAGCAGACTGTTTCTGTCTGGGCCGGTACTTCTGGCAAGTTGGACGAGGTCCCGGTTGAAGATGTGCTTCGTTTTGAAAGCGAGCTACTTGATCACCTGCGTCGCAACACTGGAATCCTGACCACCATTAGGGAAACCAACAACCTAGACGATGACACCATTGCCGCGCTTGAGCAGGAAATTCTTAAGTTCAAGAAGGTGTTCCTCACCGGTGTTGGCAAGCCACTTGCGTCGGTCGGAAACGAATCGGTAGAAGCTATTGCCGAAGAAGAAGTCGACCAGGAAAAAATCGTAAAGCAGAAGCGCTAAAGGAAAGCTAAGGGTAAATCATGGGTGCGCAACTTCGGGTCTATCGGCAGAAAATTCGTTCTGCCCAGACGACCAAGAAGATTACACGTGCGATGGAGTTGATCTCCGCCTCACGTATCTACAAGGCGCAGCAACGCCTTGCTGCGGCAAACCCATACGCTAGAGCAATTACCAGAGCTGTTTCGGCTGTTGCGACATTCTCTAACATCGATCACCCGCTAACCACTGAGCGAGCCCAAATCCGTCGTGCCGCTGTGGTTATCTTCACCAGCGACCGCGGTTTGGCTGGTGCTTTCTCATCAAATGTGCTCAAAGAAGCTGATCAACTAACACAGTTGCTAAAGGATCAAGGCAAGGATGTCGTTTACTACCTAGTCGGTCGTAAAGCCGTTGGTTTCTTCTCGTTCCGCAAGCGCGCTGCAATCCGAAGCTGGACTGGCGGCACAGATCTACCAGTATTCACAACTGCTCAAGAACTAGCCGAGGCAGTAGTTGCATCATTCAACCAAGGCTTCGAAAACGGCGGAGTAGATGAGATCCATCTTGTCTACAACAAGTTCATCAGCATGATTAGTCAAGAACCTCAGGTGGTAAGACTGTTACCTCTAGAAGTGGTGGAGGGTGTAGCGACCCCAGAGGCTAATGAGATTTTCCCTCTTTATGAGTTCGAGCCTGATGTCAACAAAGTTTTGGATGCGCTGCTTCCGGTATACATCGAAAGTCGTATCTTCAATGCAATGCTTCAATCTGCTGCAGCTGAGCACGCAGCTAGACAAAAGGCGATGAAGTCGGCAACAGAAAATGCCGACAAACTGATTCGTAACTACACCAGGCTGTCTAACCAAGCAAGACAGTCAGAAATTACCCAACAGATTTCCGAAATCGTTGGTGGTGCCGACGCACTTGTCGATACCAGCGACAAAGAATAGAAAGAAAGAAAATGGCCGAGAACAAAACAGTTGCAACTGGACGTATCGCTAGAGTTACAGGTCCTGTGGTGGATATTGAGTTCCCACACGACGGTATCCCAGGCATTTATAACGCCCTAACCACTGAAATCACGCTGAATGGTGAAACCTCCACGCTTACTCTTGAGGTAGCCCAGCACCTAGGTGATGATCTAGTAAGAGCTATCGCGTTGAAGCCAACCGATGGTTTGGTCAGAGGCCAGTCGGTTTCAGATACCGGTGCTCCGATTTCCGTTCCAGTTGGTGATGTCAC
>RHAS01000125.1 GCA_010028615.1 Actinomycetota bacterium | reverse complement strand
CCGGATACTCCCTAAATTCACCGGTGCCGCGCACTCCGCCTTTACCGTCAAGCTCGGTGCGCTCTATTCTGATTGCGCTGACCTTACCGTCTTCACCCAGAATTTCATTAGGTGCGCTGAAAAAGTGCAGATGTAATCTCTTGCTTGCGCCGGTTCGCTCTACCCCGCGCAGCGATTCAAGAGTATTTACCATGACTCTGGTTTGGTTATTGGAATCGATTGCTTCCTGTGAACCTGCATCGTATTGGAAATCCTCTTCGTAGACAATCGTGTCAACACCATTGATGTGACAGGCCTCACGTAACTCCAACGGAGTGAATTTAACCTGAGCGGGTCCCCGTCTTCCAAAGACATGAACATCGGTTGCATTGGATTTTAGTAATCCCTGGTAAACGTTATCTGGGATATCGGTAGCAAGTAGATCTTGCGGTTGCTTAGCTAGAATTCTGGCAACATCTAGTGCAACATTCCCGTTTCCAATTACCGCAATCTCTTTAGCTGATAGATCCCACGTTCTAGGAAAATCAGGATGAGCGTCATACCAGTTAACAAAATCAGCAGCACCAAAAGATCCAGATAGCTTCACACCTGGAATGTTCAGTTCAGCATCTTTGATTGCACCGGTTGCAAAAATCACAGCGTGGTAATGCTGTTTCAGTTCTTCGAGAGTTATATCGGTTCCGTATTTAACATTTCCAAAGAACCTAATATCTCCACGATCAAGAACTTCATAGAGCGCTCTAATGATTCCTTTAATTCTTGGATGATCTGGAGCAACTCCGTAGCGAACTAGACCGTAAGGGGCAGGTAGTAGGTCGAATAGATCGATGCTGATATCAAAATCGCGTTCAGCCTTAATCATTAGATCTGCGGCATAGATACCAGCTGGGCCGGCACCGACAATCGCCAGTCGCATTTTATTCAAAACTCAAATACCTTCTTATTACTCGTCGCGCTCAACGACTGCTTGAGCGAAAACCTGCAGAGCACTTTTCACTGTTGAATCTGGTAGCGGTTCAAGAGCTGCAATAGCCTGTTCTGACCAATTCTTCGCAACCTGTAGTGCTTGAGCCAAGGCTTCATGCTTTCTTAGCCTCGCCACAACATCGGCTAGCACGGCATCGTCTTCCAGACCAGAATCAATTATCTCAACAAGTTCACGAGCAGTTGCATCTGTCTGAGCCAGCTGTCGCAGTATTAGCGTAGGCATGGTTGGAACACCAGCACGAAGGTCGGTGCCTGGAGTCTTACCCGAGGCATTACTTGAAATATCAATCACATCATCAATCAGCTGGAAGGCAACGCCCACCTTCTCGCCATAAATACGAAGTGGTTCACGATACTCATCTGGTGCGTCACCGTATACACAACCGAGCTCAGCGCTTGCCGAAATCAGCGAGCCGGTCTTATCGGCTAGTACTTGAAGGTAGTGCTCGATTGGATCATCGGTTTCCGAGGGCCCGAGTGTTTCATGTAGTTGACCTAGGCAGAGGCGCTCAAAGGTATCGGCCTGCAAGGTAAGTGCTTTGCTACCTAACCGGCTAACTATCTGTGAGGCTCGAGCAAATAGTAGATCTCCGGTAAGAATTGCCACGCTGTTGCCCCAGATCTCATGGGCGGTAGCAACACCGCGACGCATCGGGGCTCGATCCATCACATCATCGTGATACAAAGTGGCCAGATGCGTAAGCTCAACCACTACCGCAGATTTGATAACCTCTGGGATATTCCCCTTACCAAGCCCAGCAGCGAGCAAAACCAAAACAGGTCTTAGTCTTTTACCACCGGCATCTAGCAAATGGCGGCTAGTCACATTGGCAACCGGATCGGTATGTGAGACAGCGTTGACAAGTTCAATCTCGACCTGTTCTAGGCCAGATTGAATGTTCTTGATTAGCTCTTTATCGACAACTTTGCGAAGTTGCGGTGGCAAAGATACCTTACTCATTTGCTTCCCTTCTTCGCGCTGTGAATAGCTACTACCCCAAGGCTAGCGTTTTTGTAATTCACATCAGTAAATCCAGCATCAGTTAGCCAACTTGCAAGTTGCTGTTGATTTGGCCAAGCCAAGATCGAATCAGCTAGATAGTCATAGGCCGCGGAGTTTTTAGCAAGCAAAGAACTAAGCCGTGGCAAGACTTTCTTTAGATAAAACTCGTAGAGATTTCTTATTACTGGAAATGTAACCCGACTGAATTCGCAGATCACAACTTTGCCGCCTGGTTTTAAGACACGCAGCATTTCCTGCAAAGCTACTTTAGGTTTTTCAACATTTCTTAGACCAAAAGATATGGTCACCGCATCCATCGAGTTATTCTCAAAAGGTAATTTCATAGCATCGGCAAAAACAAATTCGAGTTCTGGATGTCTTTGCCTACCAACTTCAAGCATCCCGTTACTAAAATCACTGGCGATTACCCTAACTCCAGGCTTTAGAAACACAATTGACGATGAACCGGTACCGGCGGCTAGATCAAGAACTACTTGTCCTGGCTTTGGATCAACTTCTTTCAAGACTTTTTTACGCCAAATACGGTCTTGGCCAAAGGAAAGCAGATCATTAGTGCGGTCGTAGCTTTTTGCCACCGAGTCAAACATGGCGGCAACCGCTTCAGGCTTTTTCGCCAAGTCTGCTTTATTCACTAGACAAGTCTAGCCAACTAGTATTTAGAGCGCTCTGGGCTTCTTTTTCAAGCGCATTGCGCTCTTCGAAGCAATACCCAACAAAACAGCAGCGATGACTGCTAAAAAGGCTAAAAGAATCAATGCTGAACGCATGAAGTCGTTGGCTGGGCCATCACCGGTTGGCACTAAGTCCTTAATCTGAATCGGGGCATACTTATTGGTGTTTTGTGAAGTTGCCGCCGGTGCCTCACGGCCTGGACCTAGCACCAGGTAAACAGGTGACTCGTGGGGAACCAAGACTCCAGCGCTTTGGCTATCAGCTGTAATTGTCGGTAATTCAGAGAGCATCACCACTGGCTCTTCTGGCAAAATCATGATGTTTGGGTCATCCCCCTCGGCGGGAATAAGTCCCAGTGGTGGAATGATCACACGGCTAACATCGTCAAAACGTTCATCCAGTTCACGATGCATCTCGTCAGTTTTTTCGCGATCCTGATCCTTGGTCTCGTCCTCAGGCTCTGCGTGAACTAGCCCATAGTAAACAGGTTCGGCTAGGGCTGGGCTTACTGCCATGTTTAGGCCAAAGGCCAGAAGCAGTGCTGTGAATGCCGCTACCTTACGCATTTAGGGCTTCCTGAACTTGGTTAGACTTCGATTGGAACAAACCCAGAATATCCCAGGGCCTAAAGCCTGTTACCTAAAAGAATTAGCATTCACAGCCAACATTCAGCCGAA
>RHAS01000124.1 GCA_010028615.1 Actinomycetota bacterium | reverse complement strand
GTTGATGTTGCTGCAACTGCAATAGATTCGCCTGAGTGGGGTCAGCGAGTTGGACTAGTTTATGTGGGCTCTCCAGAAGTCGCTGATTACTTAGCTGGGATAGCCCTAGAGCAACTAGGACCAGCCGCTAAACCGGTAAGGGTGATTAGGGTAGATCGAATTCCTAAGTTGGCAAGCGGTAAAAATGATTTACTCACACTAAAAAAGCTTTTTGAAGGTGTCGCATGAAAATTTGGTTACGTGGAGCAAGGCTTAGAACTTTGCCGCTGGCTATCTCCCCGGTATTGATCGGAGCAGGAACTGCAAATCTGGCTGGAGCATTTGATTTAAACCTGGTCCTTCTAGCACTTGGTGTTTCGTTGTTTTTGCAGATTGGTGTCAACTACGCAAATGATTACAGCGATGGGATAAGAGGCACCGATGATAATCGGGTTGGTCCAGCAAGACTGACCGGTGGTGGACTTGCAAAACCAAAAAGCGTTTTATTTGCTGCACTGATAAGTTTTGCGATCGCTGCTTGCTTTGGTTTAGCAATAACCATAATTACAAATCAGTGGTGGTTTATCGCCGTTGGTGTGCTCTGTCTGGCTGCAGCTTGGTTTTATACCGGCGGTAGGAGGCCTTACGGCTACGCCGGTTTAGGTGAGCTTGTAGTTTTTATCTTTTTTGGTTTTGTTGCAGTAGTCGGCACCGACTTCATCCAGACCCTAGAGCTCAACCCACTAGCAATCTATGCAAGTTTCATGGCTGGATCTTTTGCAACCGCAGTACTACTTATCAATAACATCAGGGATATCGAAACTGACATCAAAAGCGGTAAACGCACTCTAGCAAGTCGGATTGGTAGAAAACCAGCGCTTGCCATTTTCGGTTTCTTAGTCTTGGTTCCGTTTGTCTTAGTAATTTTCTTCTGGCTGGTTGCCCCCGCAACTTTCCTAGTGAATTTGCTGATCATTCCGGCAATCCTGATTGTAATTATTGCTGGAACGGCAAAGGATGCTAAATCTTTAATATTGGCTTTGCAGCTAACTAGCATGCTGAGTTTGTTATTTGCCGGTCTTCTTTGTTACGGCTTGTTCAGCATCACTTTTTAGCTTGTCTTCGAAATCCGCATCGGAATCACTGCTCTTGTTTCGCTTTTGGTAAATCTGCTTACTCATTTCATCTCGCATGCCGGATAGAAAGATTACCGATACCGCGAAGGAGATCATGGCGGCTAATACTGCGGCTATAAGCCATGTGGCTCCGAGAAGGGCAATAATGATGGTCAATAAGGCGAATAATCCGAGGCGGATTAGGGTGTATTTGATCCAGAGATTGCGCATACCCCAAGTCTATGTTTTAGTTTTGGCTAGAGTTAAAGCATGAACCGGATCCAACTAGGCGTATTAGCAGCCGTCATCATTTTCAGTATTTTCACTACTGTCTATGCAGCCAGCGCTAACCCGCGACAGGTAAGGGTCTTACCTAAGTTCGCCTGGGTGCTGCTTTGCCTATTTATCCCCATTATTGGCGGGCTCCTTTACATCACCATCGGCCGCCCAATAGATGGGGATTCAGATAACGGGGCAAAGCGTAAAAGACCAATCGCACCTGATGATGACCCCGATTTCCTTAGAGATTTAGGCTCAAGGTTCAAAAACGATAAAGATAATCGGAACGGTTAGATTACTTGACCAAGCAAATAGTTCCCGCTCAGTTCTTTGCCAGTCACCTTATTGCCAATCTGGCTTCTCACGGGGCAGAATTTTGGATTGCTCCTGGAGCTAGATCACAAGCGCTTGCTATCGCTGTTGCGCAGTTAGCTGACGCTGGCGTTACCAAGTTACGGGTGCGAGTGGACGAGCGCTCACTTGGTTTTAGCGCTTTAGGTGCATCAGCAAATAAACGCCCACAAGTCTTGATTACAACTTCCGGTACTGCTGTAGCAAATTTGCATCCTGCAGTATTAGAAGCGCATCACAGCGGAGTTCCACTAATACTGCTAACCGCTGATCGACCAGCGGAACTTCGTGGCAAAGGAGCGAATCAGACAACTAATCAAGTTGGCATATTCAGTGATGCGGTAATCGCCTGCATCGATTTTGCAGCACCTGATGACAGTGATTATTCAACACTTAAGACCTCAGCTGAAAATCTGGCGACAGAGATTATTGGTTTGGCAGTAGGAAATTCGCAACCGGCACAACTAAACATCCAGTTCCGCGAACCGCTGAGCGATGTTGAACCTAACGCTTATGAGATCTACAGAGAATTAGAACAAAAAGTATTTCCAATAGTAGAACGCGACAGCATTTCGTTTGAGTTGTCTAAGCGATGTGTAGTTGTCGCTGGCGCGAATAGCGATGAGCAAATTCTCGAAATTCAAAGTCTAGGTCTTCCCATTTTTGCAGAGCCAAGTTCTGGGGTTAGACATGTTGCTAACTCAATAACTGGTTATCGTTTTGCTCTGGCAGAAAAAGCAGATTTGCTAAACAAAATAGATCAAATTGTGGTTTACGGTAAGCCGACTCTTTCACGTCCGGTGATGGCACTACTAAGAAGTGGCGTTGAAGTAATTGTTAGAAGCAGCAAGATGGGTAACTTTCAAATCCCAGACCACGCTAAAACCATCAACAGTCAAATACATTTTTCAACTGCTGATGAAGGCTGGTTATCTAGTTGGCAGCAGCTTTCAGAAAAACTATCACCGCAAGACTCAACTACTTTAGATCGCCAAGCAATTGTTGAAAACGCCTGGAATCTTGAACCGGATGATTATCTGGTTTTAGGTGCTTCACAGATGATTCGCGAAGCTGATTTCTTTGCTCCTAAAAAAGCCATCAATGTGTGGGCCAATCGTGGACTTTCCGGTATTGACGGGACCATCGCTACCGCAACTGGTTTAGCTATTGGCACTGGATCAAAAGTCCGCGTCCTAATGGGGGATCTAACCTTCCTGCATGATGTTGGCTCGCTAATTATTGACCCAGCAGATGGGGAATTAGACCTTCAATTAATCGTGGTTAACGATAATGGCGGCAAGATCTTCCAGTACTTGGAGGTGGCTCAGAGCGTATCAAAGGGTATTTTCGACAGGGTATTTAGAACTGGTCAGGATTTCAACATCGGCCTATTAGCAGAAGCTTTTGGTTGGAAGTACTTAGAAGTTAGTACGCTGGCCGATTACCAGCAGGCGCTAAAGCAAACCGGCCGAGTGATTATTGAAATCAAACTAGATTAGAGATTTTCTAAAACTGTTTTAAATTTCAAATTAGTCTCGGCTAGTTCCGATTCTGGATCTGACTCAGAAACAATCCCGCAACCGGCAAAAGCCCTAACCTCAGTCTTGGTTATTTGCGCTCCGCGAAGGGCTATCGCCCATACCCCATCGCCGTTTTCAGAAACCCAGCCAACCGGGCCAGCGTAACGTCCGCGATCTAAC
>RHAS01000123.1 GCA_010028615.1 Actinomycetota bacterium | reverse complement strand
TTCGGTATGCAAGCCTTCAATCGGAACGCCAAACTGAAGCATTTCATCTTGAATGGCGTTGAAAAACTCGCGGTTTTGGTTCATGCGCAGCAAAGAGTAGCCAAACATGCCTGGCGTTAAAGGTGTGGGATCAACCCCTTTTTTGTGTTGCCATGAATGCGCATCTTCAAGGAAGTTGAACCATTCAAACTCCATGCCGCACATGGGGTTGACGCCCATCTTGGCAGCAATTTCCGCATAGCTGTAGCCAGAAAATGACAGGCGAAATGTTTCCTGGAAGGGCTCTTCCAGTTGAGCCATTGCCGCATCCGCGTTTTGTGACTCGTGCAGATACAAGAAGCGATCTTCGGCAGAGATTGCTTGTAGCGCTTCATCAATTGGGTTGTCAAAGATGTCTACCTGCTCACCTTCGTCGCCATCGAAAGTGACCACATTGTCAACTTGCTTCGCCTGCTCGTTGATGGTCTTTCTAAGAAGGTCCTTGTTGCAGTTTTTAACGATGATGCGTAGCCAAGGCTTAATGCCATAGCCTTGATCCTTGAATCCACGAAGGCTACCTAGTGCCTTTTCGACAACGATGCTAAATAGCTCGTCTTCTTGCTTGAAGTTCTCTCTACGACAGGTGAAACGAAGCCACTCGTAGTTATCTGCTAGTTGACGCAGGGCATCGTCATTGATGCCGAACTGATTGGTCATGCCTAGTTGGCCTGCTTTCTGCTTGCGCTTAGCTGCTGGGACGGTTGCATCGACTCGATACTGCTTACGAGCCGGTTGATTCGTTTTGATTTTGATTTGACTTGTTATTAGTTATCGCTCCTTAGAATTTTTTACCCCCATATATATGGGGCCTGGCAGTCTGTCGGTAGGAAGCCCGAGATTTCACATAGAGAGCTAAAAACTGGGGCCGATAGAATAGAAACCAATGCAGAGTCCGAATTATTCCCCAACTGGCGAAAAAAGTTGGTTAGCACCGACAATTTCCCACCCGCTGGCTGGGAGTGTCTGCCTTCCTGGCTCTAAATCGCTTACCAATCGAGAACTCGTCCTTTCTGCACTTGCTTCCGGTCCTTCCGAACTGATCGCTCCCCTGGAATCCAGAGACTCCGCCCTGATGATTGAGGCCCTAGAGAAACTTGGAACTCAAATCAATAGAACTTCGGGGGGTGACATAGTTATTGTCCCTGCAACCACTGACATCGCAGTTGCCACTGAGATTGACTGTGGATTAGCTGGAACAGTAATGCGCTTTCTGCCGCCTGTTGCGGCTCTTTTTAGCGGTTCTATCCGCTTTGACGGCGATCTAGCGGCTAGGGCTCGGCCGATGGGGCCAACAATCAAAGCGCTGAAGGAATTAGGTGTTGAGGTTTCAGCTGAAAACCCCGATTTCCTGCCATTTGAAATCCGCTCAACAGGTCAAGTACGAGGTGGAGAGCTAGATATAGATGCCAGCGCATCATCCCAATTCGTATCAGGCCTATTGCTGGCCGCGCCGAGATTCGTAAACGGTCTTACCTTGAACCATGTCGGAGAAACTCTACCGAGCATGCCGCATATCGCCATGACCTTGAAATGCCTAACCGACAGAGGAGTTAGGGCAGAACAACTCTCGGCAACTTCTTGGCGGGTAGAGCCTGGGCCGATTGCCCCGCGGCAGGTAACTATTGAACCGGATCTTTCTAACGCTGGGCCATTCTTAGCTGCAGCATTGGTAGCAGGCGGTTCAGTGCGAGTTGAAAATTGGCCAAAGGCAAGCACTCAGGTAGGAAAACTCTTCGAAGAGATCTTGCCGCAGATGGGTGGCAAATTAGAATTTGAAGACAACGATCTAGTCGTAACTGGAACCGGTGAAATAAAGCCGATTCAAATTGACCTGAGCCTTGGTGGTGAATTAGCGCCGGTTGTTATCGCGCTGGCGGCACTAGCAAATGGCAAATCCAGAGTGACTGGAATTTCTCACCTAAGAGGCCATGAAACTAACCGACTGGAAGCCTTAACTACCGAAATCAACAGGATTGGTGGCAAGGCCACCGAATTAGCTGATGGCATTGAGATAGAGGGGTCGAATAATCTTCACGGCGCTATCTGGAACAGTTACGGAGATCACCGAATGGCAACGGCCGCCGCCATCATTGGTTTGGCTGTTCCAGGTATTACTGTGAATGATATAAATGTGGTCAGTAAGACCATGCCAAACTTTGTTGATCTTTGGAGCAAAATGCTAGGTGCAAGCAATTGAGTTGGCTCTATGAACCTGAAAATGAAGATCACGATCTTGATGAATCAGATGTTCGGGTAAGAGCAAATCCAAGAGGAAGCAAGCCTAGAACTAAAACTAGACCAACTCACAGCGATGCCCCTATCGGGATGGTGGTCCAAGTTGACCTAGGCCGCTATCTAGTTAGTTTAGATAATCAGATAATCACGGCCACTTTAGCCAAAGAACTGAGAAAATCGGGCGCTGTGGTGGGCGATATCGTGGCTCTCTCCGGCGATACAACAGGCCAAGAAGGAGCACTCGCGCTTATTGTTCGAGTGGAACCTCGAGAATCAGTGCTTCGCAGAAGCGCCGACGACAGCGATCAAGTTGAGCGCGTAATTGTTGCCAATGCCACGCAATTGCTGATTGTCGCGGCGGTAACAAACCCCGAGCCAAGGACCAGACTGATTGACCGATACCTAGCGGCTGGCTTTGATGCTGGGCTAAGTCCCGCGATCGTGCTGACCAAGACTGATCTTGCCGACCCTGCGGAACTGATTAAACATTTTTCTAGCCTGTCTATCCCGATTATCCTCAACCGCAAAGACAATCCTTCGCTCAAAGAGCTAAATGAATTTCTATCGGATGAAATCACCGTTGTGGTTGGAGCCAGCGGGGTTGGTAAATCAACTCTGGTAAATGCCCTGGTTCCCGACGCAGCGAGAGCAACCGGCATTGTCAACGAGGTAACTGGAAGAGGCAGACATACAAGTTCTTCGGTTCGGGCTCTGCAGATTGATGCTAATTCTTGGATTATTGACACACCGGGTGTTAGGTCATTTGGACTGGGGCACATTTCTCTTGCAAATCTGATTCGAAGCTTTGAAGATCTCTGGGAAATCGTAAAGTTATGCCCGAGAGATTGTTCTCACCTTGCTGACTCACCAGATTGTGCTTTGGATGAAGCTAAAGAGAAAGATGCGGTTGTCGCATCAAGAGTGGACTCGCTAAGAAGACTAATGAATTCCGTAGGTGGCGAATGATGAATAGCACTATTGAATCAGATCTAGAACTAGCCAAAATGCTTGCCGATGTTGCTGATTCGATATCGCTGCCAAGATTTATCGCGCAAGATTTCAGCGTGGAAACTAAACCGGATTCAACACCGGTTACCGAAGCCGACCGATCCGTTGAAACTGCGATCAAGGAGTTGCTCAAGGAAAAACGTCCAAACGATTCAATAATCGGTGAAG
>RHAS01000122.1 GCA_010028615.1 Actinomycetota bacterium | reverse complement strand
GCGAGGTCTTTCTCAGTGACTTCGCCCCTTGTTTTAGAGGTATAGAGCATTGCCTACTTGAGATTGCTCTCAATAAGTTTGATGATCTCTGGATCATCGGGCTTGGTCGTAGGGCGAAAACGATGGATAGTGCCGTCTTCAAGAATCAAGAACTTCTCAAAGTTCCACTTAACGTTTCCAGCTTTACCGGTTGCATCCTTAACTTTGGTGAGCTCTTTGTATAGCGGGTGAGCGCCACTGCCATTTAGCTTGGCTTTCTCGGTCATCGGAAAAGTTACTCCCCAAGTAGTTGAGCAATATTCCGCGATGTCGCTACTTTCTTTGAGTTCCTGGAAGAACTGATTAGAAGGGACGCCGATCACGGTGAATCCTTTTTTGCCATACTTTTTCTGCATAGCTTCTAAAGTCTCATACTGGGGACTTAGACCACACCTTGACGCAACATTTACAATCAGCGTGACTTTGTTAGCAAGAGCTCCTACTGTGGTCTTTTTGCCATCGAGGGTTACTACTTCAATGTCTTTTAGGTCCATGGCTTGAGCCTACCTGATTTGGGTTTAGTCTGGAATTGAAGAAGAGATTGGACAACAGATGAATCTAGCCGGCAAAGTTATCCTGGTAACTGGAGCGGGAAGCGGCATGGGTCGAGAGATTGCTTTAGAACTAAGCCGCAAGAATGCGAAAGTAGCTCTTGTTGATTTCAGAGAAAAAACTCTTGCAGAAACAGCTGCACTTGTAAAAGAAGTCGGTGGAACCTGTTCTACCCACGTCCTCGATGTCGCTGATGCCAAGGCAGTTGCCGCTTTACCAGCTGCGGTGATAAAGGCTCACGGCTCGGTTGATGGTTTGATCAACAATGCAGGAATTATTCAGCCGTTTGTAAAGGTAAATGACCTAAAGATGGAAGATGCCTTACACGTGATGAACGTTAATTTCACAGGCCCACTGATGCTGACAAAAGCATTCCTTCCAGAACTACTAAAACGCCCTGAAGCACACATTCTCAACGTCTCTTCGATGGGTGCGTATGCTCCAGTTCCGGGTCAGAGTGTTTACGGAGCCTCTAAAGCGGCTATCAAGCTCTTCACCGAGGGACTTCGCTCTGAGCTGATGAATACCAACGTAGGGGTCACCATAGTATTCCCCGGTGCTATCGCGACCAACATCGCGGCAAATTCGGGCATGACGGCTATGACAGCCGACGCAGACTCGAGCTCATTTCCAACCACTAAGGCTGATGTCGCTGCAAAGTTGATGGTTCAAGCAATCGAAAAGAACCGGCCAAGGTTGGTAATTGGCAAGGATGCAAAACTTATGGACCGGATTAGCCGACTAAACCCAGTATTTGCAGCCAAATTGATTTACAAGCAAATGGCTTCTTTGTTGAAATAGTTGTTTTTTGGTCCTAAATGGAAACTACATTGTTACAAACACTATGTGATTGACTCTATCTAATTGCCAAGTTGGGCAATAGTCTGAACAGAGAAGTTAGTCAAAAAGGGGAATCAAAATGAATCGCAGAATACTAATTATTCTTGGAGCTGTAGCCGTTGTTTTTGTTATTGCTGTAGTAGGTGCCTCGACGATCAACCTCGCTGGATCCGATAGCGCTCCTGGCGAAGGTAAAACCGTTGCTACATGCGTGACTGACCTAGTAGTCAAGACTCCAGTCGACACCGCAAATCATGATGCTAACCAAGTGAAGCAAATGACAATTACTGGTGACATGAGCAATTGCGTCGGTGAAACACTAAGAGCTGAGGTTAACCTTGACAATGGCAGCCATGTCTACGCAGTTTATAAAATCACTACTTCGATTAGCGAATTGACTTTGAATTTTGATGCGACAACCGGAGACTTCTACGACACGAAGCCCACAGCTAGCGCAGGCGAATTAACTGTAGCTGGATCTCGAGTGGGACCGATTTTGGTCACTGACTTTGGCATGACAACCATAACTATTGCTAAAACTTGGGAGTAGTTTAGATGGCCAACTATCAGCTGGCCAGCCGCAAACTTCTTCACCACAGGGCTAAAAAGAGGACTCAGCGACATTGGCTTAGCTTGCTTGGTCTATTCGCAATTATCTCAACCTGGTATGTCACCCTAGGCCCATCCCCTATAGGTGGACCAGTAACCTACGCTGTTGTTTCCGGAACCTCGATGGAACCTCAACTTCACACCGGTGATTTGGTGCTAACCAGAAAACAACCGAGTTACAAGGTTGGCGATACCGTGCTAATCACGGTTATGGGCGGCTATGTCGTTCACAACATTATTTGGCAGTCCGAAACTGAACTAAGAACTAAGGGCATCAATAATGAATTTGACGATAGCTGGACCATCCCGGCCACATCAATTCTTGGAAAACAAGAACTGATCTTGCCAGGATTCGGTAATTTCCTTATTTACCTCAGGGACAATCCGCTTTCTTTAGGTGTTGGTGCTTCCTTGCTTGCTGTCGTATTACTAAGCGAACCGCGTCGTCGAAAACAGAGCGAACGACTGGTATCTATTTTGCAAAAGGCAGAACGTGAAATTCCTATCACTCGTCCAAATCTTATTAATCCGATTCTGACCGGGCTATTTCTACTTTCTGCAATCTCGTTACTCTCAACTGGTGTATTGCTTGCTAATCGAACTACCTTTTATCCACGCTTAGCATTGAGCTTGCTTGGGGTCATTGTGTCGGTAATAGCATTCGAAGTGATTGGCCGGTGGCTTTTACAGGGTAGGGATCTCACCGAGCCATACCGAACCCTAGAGATATTCAGAAAGCGTCTCTACCAAATAGATCAAAAAGTCGAGATACCTGGGCAGACCGCTCCGGTAAATTCTGCGGACGAACTTTTGAAGTTGGCAGAGCTAGGGCATACTCCGATTCTGCATTTGGTTTTAGAAGACGGGATGAGGCATCAATTCTTTGTCATTACTGACGAGCTAAATTATGTATTCGATTTGCATGTTTCAGAACAGAAACCAGCGCATCATGGGCGTCATAAAAAATGAGCAGTCGTCAAATTCTGTTTGTTGTAATGTTTGGGGTCTTGTTTCTCGTAAACATGGCCGGAGCTTCTTGGCTTGCTCTAACTGGGTCGGACAGAGCACCTTTTGAACAGAGGTTTTCCGGCCAGTGCGCAGATCCAACCATCTCTTTGAATCTAGACAAAACGGACAACAAGGTTGTTGAGGTGATTTTGACTGGCGACTTTTCAGATTGCCTGGGCTCCCAACTGCTGGTCACGACGTATAAAACAGGAAATGTGCACAGCTACGCCGTGAAGGACGTCACATCACTTACCCCGACAATCTCGCTGCATTTCAAGGTACATGATGAGCAAGGGGACTTTAGGCAGAAATTCCCACTGGTGATTGAAAACAGGCTAGTCCCCCAAGGGCCGCTAGCACCGCCCACTGGTTCGCTGGATCCCTCTGAAATGCAAGTTGTGTTTGCTTGGACTTG
>RHAS01000121.1 GCA_010028615.1 Actinomycetota bacterium | reverse complement strand
CTGTGCCGGGTGTGGTTGCAGCGCCGTTTGAACTTCCGCCAGCACCACCAGCTAACCCAGTTCCACCGCCACCACCTAAACCTTGCCCGTTAGCTCCCGATCCTCCAGTAGTTCCCGCTGCTGCTCCACCGATGGCACCAACCCAACCACCGGTGCCACCGCCGCCACCGGCGACTGCGATTCGATCGGAAAGCAGAGTGCTGGTTCTGATATCGGTTGCTCCACCACCAGAGCCTTCATCACCGTGACCGAAACCTGCCTGACCGCCACCGTTGAATCCACCGGCTGCTCCATTTCCAGATGAGCCTTGTCCCCCGACATAAACATATAGCGGTGTGGTTGGAATGGTTCTAAATGTTGCCGTGGTCTTAGCTCCATTGCCGCCACCGCGACCACCTTGGGCACCAGCTAGGACCATCGACATAGTTCTAACATCAGCCGGAGGTGTCCAGACATAATAATCACCAGAATAAGGAAAGCTAACTGTGCAGCTGGTGCGACTGGCATTACAGTTTGCCGTGGGAGTTGTAGATTGCGCTTTCACTCCGGGGACAACCAGAAAAGCGAGCGCAATAGAAATAAGACCGATAAGTAAAAAGATTCTCGGCCACTTAACTTTTTCAATTAAATGCATGCCGATAAAAGTAAAACTCCAGCAGATTTAGTGCTGGAGTTTTACACAACTCAACAAGTGAGCAAAGTTACTAACAGTTAGCCAAGACGTGTCTTCAAGTTTTCGGCAAGGGTAGCCATGAACTCTTCAGTAGTTTGGTAACCTTGCGATCCGCCAACTAGGAGTGCAAGATCTTTTGTCATGTTTCCTGCTTCAACAGTTTTGATAACCACATCTTCCAAAGTCTCGGCGAAGCGCTGAACCTCTGGGGTGTTATCTAACTTGGCGCGGTGCATCAGTGCTCTGGTCCAGGCATAGATCGATGCAATCGGGTTGGTGCTGGTCTTCTTGCCAGCCTGCCAATCGCGGTAGTGTCTGGTCACAGTTCCATGCGCCGCCTCAGCCAAAGCTGTCTTACCGTCCGGAGTAGTCAAAACCGAAGTCATTAGACCAAGCGAACCAAAGCCTTGGGCCACTGTATCGGACTGGACATCGCCGTCGTAGTTCTTGCAGGCCCAGACATAGCCACCTTCCCACTTCAAAGCGGCTGCCACCATGTCATCAATTAGCCGGTGCTCATAGGTGATACCTGCTGCATCAAAGCGTTCTTTGTATTCGGCTTCGAAGATTTCTTGGAAAGCATCCTTGAAGGCACCATCGTAGGCTTTCAAGATGGTGTTTTTTGTAGATAGGTAAACAGGGTAATTTCTAGCTAACCCGTAGTTGAACGAAGCGCGCGCAAAATCCCTGATCGAATCCATGTAGTTATACATACCCATAGCAACGCCACCGTGCTCAGGGTATTCGGCGACCGTCATGGTCTGGGCCGGTGAGCCATCAGCTGGGGTGTAGGTGATGGTTACGGTTCCAGCACCTGGAACTTTGAAATCGGTGGCCTTGTATTGATCGCCATGAGCGTGACGGCCAATAACAATAGGCTTGGTCCAACCAGGAACCAGTCTTGGAACATTAGAGATAATAATTGGCTCGCGGAAAACCACACCGTCGAGGATGTTTCGGATTGTCCCGTTAGGTGATTTCCACATCTTCTTAAGACTAAATTCTTCTACTCTCGCTTCATCCGGAGTAATAGTTGCGCACTTAACTCCAACACCGTGCTTCTTGATGGCATTAGCAGCATCAATGGTCACCTGATCGTCGGTCTCATCGCGGTGCTGGATAGATAGGTCGTAGTAGTCCAAATCAACATCTAGAAATGGCAGAATGAGCGAGTCTTTGATGTTTTGCCAGATGATTCTGGTCATTTCATCGCCGTCTAGTTCAACAACTTTCCCGACAACCTTAATTTTTTGCATAGTTATGCCTTCTTTTTTACTAATTGGTTTTCTAAATCAAGCCTAGACGAGTGAATCCCGCCAGGCTTTGTGCATCTTGGAGAATTTACCGGTACCGGCAATTAGCTTGGCTGGAGTATCGTCCTCGATAATTCTGCCATGTTCCATAACGATTACCCGATCGGCAATCGAAACAGTCGATAACCGGTGGGCAATGATGATTGCGGTTCGGCCAGCCAGAAGTGTCTGCAAGCCTTTCTGCACCATCCGCTCACTTGGAATATCCAGCGAGCTGGTCGCCTCATCCAAAATCAAGACAGTGGGGTCGGCAATAAAGGCTCTGGCAAATGAGATTAGCTGGCGCTGTCCAGCAGATACGCGACCACCGCGTTTATTCACATCGGTGGCATAGCCCTCAGGTAGCGAAAGGATAAACTCGTGCGCACCAACTGCCCGAGCAGCATTTTCAATCTCTTCTTGGCTGGCAGTTGGCTTACCCAGGGCAATGTTCTCACCAACCGTACCGCTAAATAGATAAGCCTCTTGAGTGACCATCACCACGGTCTCCCGAAGATCGGTATCGGCAATCTGACGAAGATTCACCCCGTCCAGCTCGACGCTACCCTGGCTTGGGTCATAGAATCTAGAAATCAATTTAGCGAGCGTCGACTTACCGGCACCGGTAGTTCCAACCAGGGCGACGGTTTGTCCGGCTGGGATTTCCAAATCAAATTTCGGAAGTACCTCTTTACCGTTGCTGTAAGCAAACTGCACTGAATTGAAGTTAATCTTGCCGCGTCGATTAGTAAGGGCCACTGGGTTTTCTGGCTCGGCGACCGAAGGCTCTTCCTCTAGTACTCCAGAGATTTTCTCAAGCGCCGAGTTAGCCGATTGGTAGGCGTTATAGAACATCGCCAGATTTTCCATCGGGTCATAGAAACTTCTGGCATACAAAATACAGGAGATCAGCACACCGATACCCAGATCGTCTTCAATTACTCTAAAGCCGCCCCAAAGCAGCACGAAGGCAACCGTGATGTTTCCGATCATGATTAGGCCCGGATCATAAATACCAAATAGCTGAATTACTTTGGCGTTGACCGAACGATAATCTTCAACCAGTTCGCCGTAGGTGTCCTGGTTGCGCTTTTCCTTGCGGAAAGCCTTCACCGCACGGATACCGGTCATGGTCTCGACGAAGTGAACAATTAGCTTTGCCGAAGCGACTCTGGTTTTACGGTAATTGATTCTAGTGTTGCGCTGGAACCATCTGGTTAGGAAAAACAGCGGAATAAAGCTAACCAGCATGATCAGGAAAGAACTCGGATCTAAGGTAACTAGAGCAACAGCGGTAAAGAACATGAACAGGATTCCAGAAACCATCTCGTTTCCACCAGAGTCTAAAAGCTCCTTGATGGAATCAAGGTCGCTGGTTTGTCTAGCGATAACGCGACCAGAAGTGTATGTTTCGTGGAACTCAACGGAGAGTTTCTGAGTGTGACGGAAAAGCCGCTTGCGAAGGCCAAACATGATGTCCTGGTTCACTCTGGCAGCAAAGCGCATAAAGAATGCGATGGTGATACCAGCCAAAATGCTCGTTCC